>CALZDK010000058.1 GCA_945637645.1 uncultured Prevotella sp. | reverse complement strand
ACTTGTCAACTCGTCAACTCGACAAGTAGCAACTCGTCAACTTGTCAACTTGTCAACTCGTTAACTCGTTAATTAAATAAAGTATATACGTATAATTACAAAAAAGATTTGCTATGGCAATTAAGGAAAATTTCATCTCAATGGCTCCGGATGAGGAGTCTGGAGCAAAAGTCTCTTTGATAGACAACAACAAGACACTAATGATTGACCAGTACACCTCGAACGTGGAACCTGGCAATCCTGAACTCGTGGAGGATATCCAGAACATCAACGACGCTTTCGCGCACTTCAAGCCAAGCGTGGAGGTTGACTTCATCGACGAGGAAGGTGGATCAGTGAACGAGACACTGAAGTTCGGCGAGCTCCGCGATTTTGAGGCACAGGGTGGCAAGGGCCGCCTGGTGGAGAACAGCAAGTTCCTCTCCGGAGTGAAGAGCAAGATCGACACAAGTGCGAAAATCCGCAAGAGCATTGAGCAGAACCGCAAGCTGCGCGACATCCTAAAGGAAGCAGGCTCACGCGAAGAACTGAAGCAGATGCTGCAGGCAATGCTCTCAGAACTTGAAGGATAGACAATTTTGAGTTAATGAACAAATAAAAAACAAAGGAAAAATGGCAGAAACAGAAATGCAAAAAGCTCCTCAGGCTTCGGTGGAAGTACAGGCTTCAGCCGCTGAGGCAAAAGCACAAGATACCTCAAAACTGTTGGCTTCGTTCGGCGGATTCAACGCCATACGCGGTTTCCTACCCGACGCCGACAACCTCAACCCAGCCCGCAAGGCTGCAAAGAACGTGTTCCTCACCGACAAGCGTTTCGCCGACAAGCGTGAGACACTGAAGAACGACATCAAGGGATGGCTCGCACTGCTCGACGAGGATCACGGCACAGCCACAGAGTTTGCCGCCTCGTGCAAGGAGAAGGAAGAGAAATACACTGCTGTGCTGAAGCAGGGCATCACCGACGCTCTCTATGCCACACAGAACCTGGAGCGCTCTTACCGTGAGCTCGACTCTTTCTTCAAGACTGCAAACACCGACAAGGTGAAGAACCTCCGCATCATCAACGTGGTGAAGGAAGACATCGCCGACCCGGATTCAGGATTCGCCGGAGAGGTGGAGAACCTGCTGCGCAACGGTTTCGACCGTCTCTCGCTGAAGGACTGCTACAGCCTCGTCTGCATTCCGGG
Source organism: uncultured Prevotella sp. (assembly GCA_945637645.1). Lineage (GTDB taxonomy): Bacteria > Bacteroidota > Bacteroidia > Bacteroidales > Bacteroidaceae > Prevotella. The sequence goes on along the minus strand of CALZDK010000058.1, from coordinate 9,392 downwards.
CAACGTGTTCCAGGACAAGGTGACACTGCTGCAGTGGGCAAAGATGGCATTCAAATACAAGGTGATGCTCATCACAGACCATGCCGACGAATACTCGTTCGACGACCTGCAGGCAAACACCGAGGGCTACAAGGACAGCGACGCCGAGCTGCAGAACGTGATTATGACAGCCAACTGGATTGTAGGCCGCGACGCTGAGAAGATGTCTGCCGACGAAGAAGATGCCAACGCGTTCTTCATCGCTCCTTCGGCTGCCCTCTGCGGAAAGCTCTACGACGAGACAGCCAATATGGCACAGGGCGCCGGCGGTAAGAAGTATGGTACACTCGACGGTGTGAAGGGTGTGAAGCTCGACCTGCTGAAGAGCGAGATTGCTGCCCTGATGGACAATCAGGTTGTGCCTATGGTATATAGCGAGGGCCGCGTGATGGCATTCAACAACACCACTCTCTACAACGGCGACAACACAGCCATGAAGGAATATCCTATCGTACGCGTGTTCGACTGGGTTAAGAAGGTGCTGATGAACTTCGTTCACGAGGTTGCCCTTGAGAACTGGGATCCATACAACTCTCCAAAGAACCTCAAGGCAAAGATACAGGCATTCCTCAACGACTTCAAGGGATATGGCAACCTGTTCCAGAACTATGAGATCAAGGAGCCTACACAGGATCCGGTGACAAAGCGCATCACCTGCGACATCAGCCTCACTCCGTTCTATTCGGCAAAGAACTTCATCATAAAGGTGAGCGCCGACAAGAAGGACAAGGATGCCGCAATGGCATAAAAAACTTGCATAAATCAAGTATTTATTTAAGACTTTACATTAGAAAGCACGAAATTGTTGGTCAAAAACGGGAAAAATGAAAGGTTTTCCCCTTATGACCAACATTTTTCCCAAAATGGCTCTATACGATGCGAAAAAACCTCTACCTTTGCAGCATCGTTAGAAACAACGAAAAGAAAACAACATTATAATATTAACATTTAAAATTTTTCTATTATGGCAAAAACACCAGTAAAAATCGAGATTGACGGTTACAAGGAGCGCGAAGTGCAGATGGTAACCTACGAGTTTGACCAGGCTACAGACACTGAAGGCCAGATGTCAGGTATTCCACGCGGTGGAAGAATAGTAGTAAAGGTGAAGGCTCTCAACGATGGCACACCAGACTTGCTCGCCTGGATGCTTGAGCGCAACCTGCCAAAGAACGGCAAGATTACCTTCAACGAGACAAAGACCGGCAAGGTGATGAAGACCATCGAGTTTGAGGGTGGCTACTGCGTTGACTTCGAGGAGAAGTGGGAAGACAAGGCAGGACACTACGAGCAGATCGAGATTTCTTGCCAGAAGATGAAGTTCGGCTCTGTGGAGTTTGAGAACGAGTGGGCATAAGATATTGAAATATTGAATGATTGAGATATTGAAATATTGAGTATTAACGATTAAAAAACATATATACTATGGCATTAAACGTAACACCAGTAAAACTGGAAGTGAAGGATTTCGAAGAGCGTGAGGTTATCCTCGTTGACTATAAATTCAACCAGAGCACAGACATTGAGGGACAGATCTCAGGTATTCCACGCGGCGGCAAGGTGACAATCCGCGTAAAGGCAATGAACGACGGCAACAACCAGTTGCTGCAGTGGATGTTGGCTCCAAACGACCCACGCGACATGAAGGTGACCTTCGAGAACACCGTTGACGGTTCTACAATGAAGAGCCTTGAGGGAACAGGATGCTACTGCATACACTACACCGAGAAGTGGGAAGACGGACAGGAGCACTATGAGGAGATCGAGGTAGTTTGCCAGACTCTGAAGAACGGTCCTGTTGAGTACAACAATCCTTGGAAGTAATAAACTGACTGACGATGAACATCATCGCACATCTTCAGTTCGGAGACAACGTGACGGGACTCTACAGCAAGGAATACCTTGTTGTAGGGTGCCGCACCCACGTCAGCCGTTCACACAATTCCTATCATCCCGACAGCTCCCCGAAGTGCGAGGCCATCGAGGTGACCGTAGTTGCTCCCACCAAGGAAGACCTGTATCTCTACGAATGGTATCTCTGCAACGAGAAAGCAAGCGGTTGCCTTAAGTTCGACATCGACGACGTGAGACAGTCGGAAGGAGAGACAGTATGCCGCAACCTGCATTTCGACGGGGCACAGTGTTTCTCCATACACGAGAACTACGACATACAAAGTTCAAGCCGCCGCCTGCTGACACTGCACATCACGGCAGACAGCCTCACCGCCAACGACGTGAGGATAGGCGAGGAGCCTGAAGACACTTTTTCATTTTAAACCATATTAGTTGAATGCCAAAACTTTCAAACCACACCAAGGCGGCGCTGTTTACGGAAAACATCATCGAACAGCATGTCCTGAGACGCGAGAACGCTACAGTAGTGCAGCGTCTTGACTACACGTTGCGCCGACCGCGCAATGACTTCGGCAAGCCCTACGGCAGAATGTCGGGTTCGGAGCTGATTGTAGCCACGCTGATTGGCACCAACGACACGAGGGAATACTACGAGCGTCTGGTGAGCAACGACAGTCAGATCTTCTCTATTGTGTTCAACGCCACCTACGACAACAACAACTTCCTCACCAGCTACGACAGCGCGATGGTGGTGGAGGGGTACGTCGTTGACATTGTGGAGCATTACGACGACGACGAGGCAAAAGAAGGGAACCAGATGTCGCTTGAGTTCTCCTTCCTGCTCACATCCATTACATATATCGGCGAGGAAGAACGACATCTGAGGCTCAATTTCGTCAACTGATTTTTTTGAGATAATTTTATTCATGGTGCAATGAAACAATTTATAATCTTTACTGAATACGTCAGAAACAACAATATAGTCAAGGAAAGACTGAAGTCCATCCTTGCGCATACTATCAGTGTATCAAGTACCGACAAAAACGGAAAGGCAACAACAAAAGCCCAGGAATTGTCGATAGACAGCTACAGACACCATGACAAGTATGGAGGCGATAACTTCGACGAGATGGCGTATGTGGCATTGGGCGACTCTGCACATCCTGTGTATTACAGAGACAAGGAGTCGGACATTACGACAAAAGTAAATTTCGTGGTCAATGAGATAGAATACGACAAGAAGGTGTTCCAGCCAGGCTCTATGACCATAAAATTGTCTATCAACCCCAACACGGAACTTAAGGTTCCCCTGACCAACAGGGACTGTATAAAATATGTAAAGGAGGTATTTTTCAATGAATCTAAAGGAAAGCCTACTCCAGCGGCAATAAGTGTTGTCGGTGTGGAGAGCCACAAAGTTTCTGTCAATGACACGGAAAGCACCATAATAGACCACATGACGAACATCGCTGTGAGGTATCTTGTGTTCAGTTTCAAAATTTCCATAGTTGACTCGACAAGATACGTCACACTGCAATGCTACAGTCCCGACAAGCTGATGGAGCTGAGCAAATACAGCAAGGTGTATAGCGGACAGCAGTTCGGTGAGGAAATAGTGAAAGGAGAGATGGCATTACGCTTCGGCTTCCATGAGTCGTTTGTGGAGTGCGCCCCGGAGCGGCTTCGCAACCTCAGCATGACCGACACCGAGTTCGGAGAAAAGAAGCGTGAGCTGGTGCAGCCATATCTCGTGCAGTACAACGAGTCGTTCTACGACTTCATCAGGCGCGTGGCGGTTCGCTGCGGCGAGTTCCTCTGCTACCGCAACGGCAAGTTCTGTCTCGGCTTGCCCGAAGACCTTACAGCCTCAAAACTCTCCGGAAAGTATATTTTCACCTATCCCGACATCAACATCGACTCATCCATTTCTCTCAATATAGACAATTTCTCAAGCGACTACACCTATATTTACAAAGAAACCGAAGAGGAGAATAAAAAGGAAGAAGAAAATGAGGCAAAAAAGAGAATAGAGATAAAAGAGAGCAACAAAGACTTGTCGGACGACGAGATAGAAAAACTGCTGTGGAGAGACCACTATTATGCCGAAAAGGAAAAAGAGGAAGAGAAAGAGAAAGATATCTTCTATGCTCCAAACTATGTTGACGACGAGCAACAACATATTGTTACGAAGGAAAACGACTACATAGACAGCCGTTCACATTGGATAGAAGCCCTTGCCTACGACACAATGGGTACTGTTCTGTCGAAGTCGAAAGCAGCCAGCGATATTGCATCAGGCTTTGCAGGAGCGGCAGTGGAGGTGGGGAAAAGGCTCATTATGAAAACGGATTCAGAGAAGAATTTCGACAAACTCGTTAGTGTATATCCCGACGATGCAGGCATCCACCGTACCGATTGGGAATATCCTAAGGATGCCGACAAAATGAGACAGTTCGTAATAAAAGACTCCACCCGCACCAAATTCCTCAACAATTTCTACCACAAGATAGAGGAGGGAGAGAAGGCCGCTGAGCGTGGAAAGGTGGACATAAACTTCTCCGACCATGTGCCAGAATTTGACCTCACCGATGCCATCGACCTCGACGACGGCGTTGCCAACTACTATATTGTCAGCCGAATGTATGGAAGCTTTGTCAAAGAAAAGAACAGCAATGTTACCGTGAGGAAACACTCCGTTGAGGTGATACCTACTCTCAACGACAAAATGCAACCATGCTATACGGATTCCAATAATATTGTCGTACTACCTCCACATTGCGGCATACCGCACATACTGAAAGCCACTGCCCAGGAGGCGGTGGTGATGGAAACCAAAGACCCTCTGCAGATTGGACGAGTGAGGGTGAAATATCTGTGGCAGGGCGGTAATCACGCTCTTTCACCATGGATTAGAGTGCTCGTCCCATTCACAGGAGGTGGTGGCGGTGGAGTGTTCATGACTCCTGCCATACACGACCATGTGATGATTAACTACACAGGCGGCAACATTGAGCGTCCATACGTCAGCGGATATCTCTACACGGCGGAACGCTACCCGAGCAAGGGTGCAACAGCGGCTGACAAACGCATCGACTACAAATACACACCTCGAGCAATAACGTCGCAGAACGGACATTCCATAACGTTCAGGGACGAAGAACCCGCATCGTTGCTCAATGCGCTGATACCGCCATTGGCGGCAATATGGAACATGGCGGACTACATTAAAGAAGGCATGAACGACTACTTCAAGATAGAAGATCTTGAGAAAAAAGTTGACGAAGCCCAAGAAGCGTATCACAATTCAAAAGACGACCCGGAACTGAAGAAACAATGGGAAGACGCGAAACTGGATTTGCTTATGGCAAAGGACAATCTGGACCACGTCACCACCATGGAGGACATTACGCCAAAGCCACTCAATGGCGGAATGGTGTTCAAGGACGCTAACGGCATGTATGAGGTGAAACTCTCGGCTACCGACCGAAATATCAGCATAAAGAGTCCGTTGGGCGACATCAACATGAACGCATTCACCGGAATCAGCATAAGCGCGCCAAACGGCGACGTGAGCATTTCAGGAAAGAATGTCAGCATTGTGGCTGGAAACAATCTTGACATTAAGAGCGGTGTGAACATTCAGGACAAAATACCATACGTTTGGGGAATAGGTGTGCACACCGCATTAGGTGCCGCCGGCCAAGCCCTTAACAAAGGCTTGCAAGCTGGTGTGGGGGCATTGTCGCCAACAGCAGCAAAGGTTATTGAGGAACTGAAGAACATCACCGACCTGTCGTTCATACGAAACATGTGGGAAGTACTGATGCGTCCTGTCGAAGGAACGCTGAACATCAAGTCGAAACGCAATGTGCTGATTACAGCGGGTTTGGGCAAGGCTTGGGTTCCCACGTCGCTACTTTCAAAGTCGGGAACAGCTCTCGAAGGCGGTGGCTCGTGGAAAACACTTGGACTCTCCGCCACCTTCGGCGAAGAGAACAACCAAGACCTCGACTATCTGCACAACAAGGGTTTCGTCGTCCTGTCGCTGCTCAGATACACCAAGCAGGAAGTGAAGAACTTCTACTACAACTTCAGTCGCCAACTCTACCACATCAAAACGCTGAAAAAGAAGGCATACGAAAATATTCCGATACATGTGTCCATATACTATACGGACAATTTTAATTCCAACATAGATGTTACAAAGGAGGACGGAGTGTTGAAAGCGGCCTGGGATGACTACAAGATAGGTGGGCTAAAAGACATGTTGGCACCTGATCTTACAGACTATTATCCAAGAAAGAACATATACGAGAAATGGGCTAAAGAGTATATTGAAATTTACGAAAAACTGAGAAAGGCTGTCAAGAAATTCAAGGAGGAATATGTTGACAATGAAGATACGCTATATAAGAGTATAGAGCGACATTGGGGAGGCGATGCCTTTGAGAAAAAGAAATATAAAGGTCCAGAGTCTCCAATTGTTAGCACATCGGAGGCATTGAACATAGAACTTAATTCTAGTGAGGATTTGGCAAAACTGCTAAAGAAACCTATTGCGATACCTGCCGGCCTGACGAAAATGGTGATGAAGAAATGTATCTACGACGTATTGCGTGGATTTGACGATTCACAATTATTCTCCATCGACGATGAAGCGCCAATCGGTACTGCCATAACAGATGAAAGCGACGAGAAATGGCAGGAATTTGTCGATGCCATCGTGCCATACGAAATGTCTAAAGAGGAAAAGGTCAAAGAAAAGGATAAGAAAATTGGACAAGAACTTGCTAACACCTTGGTCGCTCCTCTCGCGGCAGAGTTTGGCATAGAGAGAAATATCACAAAGAACGGACAGTGGTGGAGCGTGCCGGGAATACAGGAGTTGGTGAACTGGAAGGGTGCAGCAGGTCCCCGCGCATTTTGCGAATACACAGGCGCAGGCAACATCCTACTCTCCAACAACAAGGGATTCACCTACAAGCTCGACGACGATGCCGCTGGCTTTGAGGCAATGCGCAACCCCGATCTCGACGCCATCAAGGAATATCTGCGCTCGCTATTCAAGAACACCGAGCCGTTGGTTATAACATAAAAGAAAGGAACAATCGTTATGGGATATATATTAGACGACCTAAGGGCAATACTCGACGACTACAACTCCAAAATGGAGGGTGAACTCGACGAACTGCACAAGTGCAAACGGGAAGTTCAGGAACTGAAAAACCAGATTGCCGAAATATCAAAAGGCATAAAGTTTGTCAGGGACGACAACATGCTTGTCATATCCGCACCAAAGATTATGATCGGCAACGTGGACCCGGGAGGAATGCTCTATCCCGGTGGTTCGGAAGTGACTGTGCGCGCAGCGAACATTTCGCTCGAAGGAACAACAGGAGAAGATGAGAAAGGCGGCTCGATAAGACAACGCGCTGCTTCCATCTCAACCGTAGCCGTTGACCCAGGCATCGATGGCAAGGAAAATGTGTTGCTCGACGAGTCGAGCATCGTGTTCCAGGCAAAAGGCATCACCTTGCAAAGCGAGGAAAGTGAAGGCGTGTTTGTAGAGCCTGCTCCTGTAGGTAATGGACTGACGCTCAACTCCGATACTTCCATTGACATTCATGCCACTCCGGCGAACAAGACAAAGAAAACCAAAATCGACGACTTGAAAGGTGAACTGGCAACAGCTTGCACCGATATGAAACAAGACATCGACAAATGTAAGAACGACATCAACAGTCTGTTTGACAACATTGCCGAAATGCTTGAAGAAGGCTACGAAAACTACGCCACAGAGGAGGCGGCACGCACCAACCATGTGGAGATACGCGAGATGCAGAAGAAGATAAAGGGAAAGACCGAAGCGATGGTGTCAATCCTCAACAATTATCTGTCTTCCATGGCTGACTATGCCGAACTGAAACGTCGCGACAAAGCTCTCGACGAGATAAAGACTGCACTTGACACCAATGCCGCCGCCTTCGAGAAAGACTCCGAGAGTGCTATAAATACCAATATTTCCCTACAGGCAGAGTCTGTGGATGTGGTGGCAAAGGACGGCGATGGCAACCTACGCACAAACGAGGTTGCGGGTATGTCGATACAGATGCCGTCGTTGAGATTCGAAGCAGTAAATGACGACAATGAAATTCTTGAAAAAGGATTTATGAAAGTGAATGCCCAAACCATTGAATTCTCCACTGCCAATGAGAAAGTGAACAAGGATGACGCCAAAAACAGCGAACATCCAGCGAAAGGCGATGTGAAGATAACCACCAAGACCTTCACCGTACAGGCAATAGACAATGAGATGAAGGACGGAAAAATTGAGGAAAAGGCACTCACTGCAGAAGGTAAAATAGCATTCCGTGCGGAAACTATCGACATGGCTGCCTTCGACAAGGAAGGAAACTCCACGGGAAGCATCTCACTCAACGCAAAAGAGATGAAACTCGCCGCAATGAATATGGAGAAGACGAAGGAGGGCGACAAGGAGACAATAAAGGAAAAGGAATTTGCCAAGGACAGCTCCATGCTCCTTCTTGCCGACAAGATGCTGCTTGGAAGCAAAGACAAGGAAACGAAAAGCCAGCTCGTCCAGCTATCGTCCGACAAGGTGGCAGTGTTCGCTACCACAACAGCCGAAGTGCAGCAAGGAGAGAAGAAGGCGGTGGTGACACTCGATGGAGGCAACGTCACTCTCGGCGGCGACAAGGTGGAGACAAAGGGCGACACCACCATTGGAGGCAAAGCGGAAATCAAGGGCGACACAACAGGACCAAAGGCAAAGTTCGACAACCTCGAAGCCGGTTCGTCATTCAAGTCGCCTAACATCTCCGACGGAATGGCTGCAGGCGGAGGTGGCTCGGCAGAGAAACCAGAGCCGAAACTGGAAGAGGAGGAATGAATTCAAGCCAGTGTGTAGTAAAGCGAAGGAAAAAGTGTCAGCATTGAGAAGTGTTAACAGGTATATATTGGAAGAATTCAGCCAGGGAAACTCTGGCTGATATAAAAACACATCTGCAGAAACAGTGACTGAAGAAATTTTGAGTAGTGGAATTGGGAAGAAGTATTTAGATACTATAATAAAGAGATTAGCTGGCTTGTATACTGACAGAGAGGACATAGTAAACAGATTTGCGTTATTATCAGGGATTGTAGGGAGATTCCGAAGAGCTTTTGTTCAGATGATGAAACAATAGGATTGGTACAGGAATTATATAGAACAAAAGTTAATAAAGGGATTTGTTGCGTTTTCCGCTATAATAATCTGCCAGCAAAGAATGTGTTGCCTGAATATGTTTGTGATTATAAGAAACGAGCAGGGTTATTTCAAAGATCTGCAGATTTAGAGTAGTTCTTTTTTTCTGAGAGAAAAATTAAAAATCGTTTTTGGTTCTTCTGGAGAGTGATTATAGCGTTTGGGAAACATCCGGAGAAACCATTACCTCAGGGTGTCGGTAAAGTTCTTTATCAAAGAGGGCTTTGAGATTCCC
>CALZDK010000057.1 GCA_945637645.1 uncultured Prevotella sp. | reverse complement strand
TCATTTTTTTTTTCTTTTTTTTTTTGGGGGCCATAAACATTTGGGGGGTTGGTTGGGGGGGGGGGGGGGGTGTGTGGGGGTGGTCGGGGGTTTTACGGGGTGTTGGGGTGTTGGTAGGGGGCTTATGAATTGACAAGATTCCTCGGATTTTTGATGGGGGTTATTCTGTTGGGGGAAGTTGTTGGCGCAGTCGCTCGTTTTCCTGCTGCTCGTCTTGCAGCTGGGCATTTATTGCCTCTATCTCCATTTGGTACATCTCGTGGATTGCCTCCACGTCGGGAGCTTTCTTCCACTTTGACTTACCTATGTTATAGGTGATGCCAAACTCAAGATTGTAGGAATAGTGGAGGACGTAGGGAGAGAGATGGTTGTCGGAAACGGGTTTGTTGTAGTTGAAATCGACGTTCAGCGACACTCTGTCGGAGAGACGGAAGGTGTTGAGCAGGCCGAAACCAAAGCCGAGGGTGTTGTCGTTGTATGATATGTTACGCATAAGTCCATAACCAGCGTAAGGGATGAAATTGTAGAGTCTTGTAGGGTTGTATCCCTTAAAGAGATTGCTGAGATTGAACATGGTCTGGACTTGGAGCGTGAGGTATTTGAAACTTCCCTCGACAGCCTGTTCGCCGATGAGTCCCTTTCCCCAGATGCCGTTGAACTTCATGCGCAGTCCGATGCCAGGAGTGAACCATTTACCCATGGAGAGAGACAGGCCGAGATTGTTTCTGAACGACTTGAACGGGCTGCCAGAGGTGCCTTCAGGCTCGTTCTCCCCAAAGAAAGACGAACCGGCGATGCCGGCGGAGACGAACCAGTTGCTGAAGAAAGAGTTAGTCACTACACTATTGTTGCGAGTGGTTGCGGTGTTCCAACCCGACTGAGCCTCTGCCTCCGACGTACCGTCGGCAATGGCTGCGATGTCGATGTCGTCCTGTGCGAAGGAAGCGCAGGAGACGAAAAGAGCGAAAAGGGTGATGATAAGTTGTCTCATATTGTTTTATCCCATTAATTGTTCTATTTCACGTTGAGGTAAGATACAGAGGATAGCCTTGCCGTCGGGGGTGTAGTTGACGTTGGAGCAGGTGAAAAGCTCGTTGACAAGCGACTCCATCTCCGCATTTGACAGGATTTGTCCGACAGGAATGGCAGCGGCACGCGCCATGGTGAGCGCCAAGGAACGGTGGACCGCATCCAAGGAGGAGGAAGAAGGCTCGGCAGCCTCAGCCACCATGGAGACGAGGAGAGAACGGCAGTCGAGACCTTCGAGGCCAGAGGGAACACCATTTATGGAATAGCTGTTCTGACCAAGGTCGGTGAGTTCGAAACCAAGTTTTGAGAGCTCGGGCAGAATCTTTTTTAGGGCTACTGCCGAAGAAGACGGGAAATTCACCACCTCGGGGAAGAGAACCTGCTGCACATGAGCTGTCTGGGACTGTATGTGTCTGAGACATCTCTCGTAGCGAATGCGAATGTCGGCACGTTGCTGGTCGATAATCATCAGTCCGGACTTTACGGCAGTCATGATATAACGTCCCTTGTACTGATAATGTGCGAGGGAGCGTTCGGAAAGAGACTCCTGCGATTGGGCGGGAGAGGTGTCTTCCGGGAAAAGCGGCTGCTCTTGCGGTTCAGGGGCAATGTCTTCAAGATTCTTATACAGTTCCTCCCATTTGTCGGGCACGTTGGATTGACGTTGTGAATGTCGTGCCGACTCGAAAGGATTGTATGTGGCGTTGTATTGCGGTTGAGGAGGAGCGACGACATCGTTCTGAGGGTCGAAGACAGGAATGTCCGGTTTTCCCTCCATGTCGAAGTCGATGCTTGGAATATCGCAGAACTTACCTATGGCATCGTTGACTGCCGCGGTGAGGATCTGCCATATAGGCTGTTCGTTCTCGAACTTTATTTCCGTTTTTGTGGGATGAATATTGACATCGATGTCTGATGGATTGACGTCGAAATAGATGAAATAAGGCACCTGCATACCTACTGGCACGAGACGCTCGAAGGCGTTCATCACCGCCTTGTGGAAATAAGGGTGCTTCATATAACGTCCGTTGACGAAGAAGAACTGGTGAGCCCCCTTTTTCCTTGCCGACTCCGGTTTGCCCACGAAGCCAGAGATGCGGCACATGGCGGTATCGACCTCAACGGGAAGCAGGTCCTGGTTGAGACGCTTGCCGAAGACATCGACGATACGCTGGCGCAAACTTCCTGGACGGAGATTGACAAGTTCGGCGGTGTTGCTGTGAAGAGTGAAGGCAATGTCGGGATATACCAGCACTATGCGTTCGAAAGCCGAGAGGATGTTGTTCAGTTCGGTGGAGTTCGTCTTGAGGAACTTCCTGCGTGCGGGTACATTGAAGAAAAGGTTCTCGACAATGAAATTGCTGCCTATGGGACAAGAGACAGGTTGCTGTGACACCACCTTTGAGGCGGAAATATCGATGAGTGTGCCTATCTCGTTGTCGGCGGTCCTTGTCTTCAGCTTCACCTGGGCCACGGCGGCAATGGAAGCCAGAGCCTCGCCACGGAATCCCATGGTGGAGAGGGCAAAGAGGTCGTCGGCTTTCTTTATCTTTGATGTGGCATGTCGTTCAAAGGCGAGGCGAGCGTCGGTTTCCGACATTCCCTTGCCATCGTCGATAACCTGTATTGACGTGCGTCCAGCATCGATGACGATGACGTTGATGCGCTTGGCACCAGCATCGACAGCATTCTCGACCAGTTCCTTTATGACAGAAGCCGGTCGCTGTATGACCTCGCCTGCCGCAATCTGGTTGGCGACGGAGTCAGGGAGAAGTTGAATTATGTCGGACATGACTATTCTAAGGAGTTAAGGGAGTTAAGGGAGTTGAAGGAGTTGAGACATCTGTTTGTAGCGTTGTGGCTGTAGAGTTTTGTTGCGCCGGCTTCAGATGCTGAAGTGGCGCTTCCCTTCTCTTTTCCGGTTTCAGTTCCGTACCACCCTTTTTCGCTCTCCAGTTGAAGATGTCGTCCTTGTTGAGCGGGCGAATGTAGTCGAACCACGCGTAGTTTGGCAGGAAATACTTGTCTGGCGGTACCTGTGAGAGCGGGTAGAGAGTGCCCTCAGCCTTTGGCATCCAGATTTTCTTCATCTTGCGGTTTTCGAGGAACATACGCATCTGAGTAGTCTCGGTGTAGTTGAGTCCGATTATGGTGCTGTCGCTGTCGTCGATTGGATAATAGACAATCTGGACGTTGTCCTTGGACTCCGCCTCATAAATCTCGCCCTTCTCGAAATAGGCAAGCATCTCCTTGGACGAAATCTGGTTGAAATGTATGGAGTCCGCCATCTGCTCGATGGAGAGAGCCTGTCCGATGACATGCGCCCGATGAATGGTGGAGTCCTTCATGAACACCTGTATCTCCTCGCCAAGCAACTGCTGGTTGACGTTCCACACAATAGGGTCGCGATACATCGTCATGCAAGAGTCCTTGGAGTTATAGACAAGTGAGTCGCAGACCGCCTGAACATCCACTCTGTAGGCACGAACATGGTTGAAGGCATGAATCTTGCGATACACAGAGTCGGTATTGATATTGTGTGTAAAAATCTTGAAAGTGTCGGCATGCATAAAGAGCGAGTCCTTCTGTGAGAAGTCTATTGCCACGGCACGCTTTGTCGCCATGGCGTAGCCCGTATTCTCGTCGTACCAGCAGTAGTCGCCGGTGAGCATGGTCTTGTTTACGGAGTCGGTGAATATGACATTGCCGAAAGCCTCTGACGTGCCGTTCTTACTGTCATAATATACACTGTCGCCGACCACCGACTTTCCCTTGTCGTTCATTACCGAGCGTCCGAATAGTTCGGAGTATTCCTTGTTGGTGTTGTAGAAAGCATTCTCGGTGTAGATATGGCTGTTTCCGGACGTAATATTCGAAGGACCAACCACATGCGCCAAGGAGTTGCCGGTGTTGTAGTAGAGAGTGTCGGAAGTGAGATAGAACTTCTTGTTGCGCAGACGGACATCGTAGTTGAACACTGCGATGCGTGTTTTTGTGTCGTATTCACCCCAGTCGGAAGTCAGCACACTACCATTGTCGATGAGTTTTCCACCCTCGAAGAAATAGCCGATATTGTAGAGACGGTCGAAGTTGAGGCTGTCGGTATAGAGTTTTGACTTGCGGTGTTTTAGCACCACGTTGAAGCGTGCCATAGCCATCTGGTCGTTGCCGTCGTAGTAGGCATAGTCGGAGAATAGCGAGAGCGTGTCGCCCTGAAACATCTTTACATGTCCGAAAGCCTCGAAGGAATTGGAGGCCTCATAGAAGTGAGCACTGTCGCAGAACAGCTTCGCCCCGTTATGGCGGAACTGCACATGCCCGTCGAGAATCTGCGCGTCGGGATTCTTGTACTGGTCGTAGGAGAGCACGTCGGCATGTACAAGATATACACGGTTGTCCTCCGTCTTTGCTGTCCGTCTTCCTGTTTTCCTCTTTTTCTGTGGAGGAGTCATTGCGAACGACAGTCCCACGATGAGGGCTACAATAATAAATAATGTGTTCCTTTTCTGCATTTTTACCTTATCCAACCATCGTATTCAAACTTGCAGTCGCGGTAGCGAGGATTGATGCGAACGTAAGTTGCCTTAATTTTGTCAACAACCCACTTGTGGAGTTTCTCTTGGCGGCGCTTGTCCTCAACCACCTCCTTCATTACCTGGAAGTCCTCTGTTATCTTAGCCTTGTGTCCATCGACCCTGTTTTTCAGTTTCACTATGGCGCAGACCTGTTTGCCGCGGTTGTTTATCAGTGTGAAAGGTGCCGACACCTGACCTATCTGCATAGTATCAACGACGATGGCAATCTCTGACGGGAGGTCCTGCATGCGGAATTTCGACGTGCGCGACATCTCTGTGGCATTGGACATGAGTCCCTTGTTGTTACGAGTGTCCTTGTCGTCGGAGATAAAGGATGCGGCATCCTCGAAAGAGAACTTCGCGTTGGTGATGTCGGTGCGGATGGAATCGAGTCGTGCGAGACAGGCAGTGACAGCCTCGTCGGAAACCTGTGGTTTGAGGAGTATGTGGCGGCACTTTATCTTGTCGCCTCGCTTGTCGATGAGCTGTATGATATGGTATCCAAATTCAGACTCCACGATTTTCGACACCTTCTTTGGGTCGGTGAGGTTGAAAGCCACATTGGCAAAGGCAGGGTCGAGCATGCCACGTCCCGTATAGTCGAGCTCGCCGCCCTGACGTGCCGTTCCTGGGTCTTCGGAATAGAGGCGTGCCAAGGTGGTGAAAGACGACTCACCCTTGGTGATGCGGTCGGTAAACTCTCGAAGAGTCTCCTTAACCCTGTTTATCTCCTCCTGCTCAATCTTTGGTGTCTGGGTTATTATTTGCACCTCCACCTCCGTTGGGACGTAAGGGATGCTGTCGTCGGGGAGATTGCTGAAATAGCGGCGTACCTCTGCCGGAGTGACAGAGATGTCCTCGACGAGCTGTTTCTGCATTTTCTGCGCCATCATACGGTCGCGAACCACATCGTTAAGTTCGTTTCGCATCTGCGTGACGGTCTGTTTCTTGTATTCCTCAAGTTTCTCTTTCGATCCAATCATCTGAATCCATCCGTTTATCTGCTGGTCCACCATCTGAGTTATCTCAGACTGTGACACCTCTATACTGTCGATGGCAGCCTGATGGAGATAGAGTTTCTGCACGGCTATCTGCTCTGGGATGATGCAGTCGGGGTCGCCATTCCATTTCGTTCCCTCCTGTGCCGCCTGCAGTCTCATTGCCTCCACATCACTCTTCAGTATCGCCTCGTCGCCAACGACCCATATCACCTCATCGACGATAGCCGACTCAGGAATAGGCTGTATGGAATCGACGGCGGCAGAGTCTGCTGCAGCCGCACCGTCGTCGTTGCTTATCTGTCCTTTTGCCATGGAAGCCAGTCCCACCACGGTGAGCAAGGACAGGATATAAAGTCTTATTCTTGTTGTCTTTGTCATTGAAATTTATTGTTTTATTGTTTTGAGAACTTCCTTGTTGATGACGACAGGATAGCGTCTTCGCAGGTCTGCCAGCCACTCTTGTTCGAGTCTTTCCTGATAGTCGGAGACCACAAGTCCGCGCACGTCGGTATATTCTTTTGGAGCCTTCAGCTTCTTACCATATACGGCAGCCCCTACGAAGCCGTCAGGAATGTTGGGCACGGTGTCGATTTTAAAAACTATCTGGTCAACAACGGCATTGTCGCCACGACGGAAGATGCCCTTTTCGGCTATTATGCGTTTTACGGAGTCGGAATTGAACGTGGTCCTCAAGGCCTCGTTCCACTTGCTGAAATCGAGTTTCCTGACACATTTCCTTACCGCTTTGACGTCATCCTCGTTGCGGACGAAGAAAGCAATGCCTTTATAGCGTGGTTCGCTCCAAGCATACTTTTTCTTGTTTGCCTTGAAGAAGCGTGCGAGAGCCTGCTCATCCTTTGCCGCCTTCTCCCATACCATGCGGTTGCTTATCTCATAGAGAAGCAGTCCGTCGTGGTATTCCTTGAAAAGCCATTTCGTGTCGCTGTCGGCGGCACTGATGGAGTCGGCAAGATGGTTCATCACGTCCACCTTTGCCAGTTTGCCATTCGACTGTCTGACGGTTTCCGACACTTTTCTCATTGCTATGGCGTCGCGTATGTTTCTGCGTTCCACAAACTTCACTATCTCGTCGCGCAGAGAGTCGAAAGGTTCGAGCTGCTTTCTGTTTTTCATCAGAATGATGTGATAGCCTGCGGGAGAGAGAAAAGGTTTGCTCATCTCGCCGGGCTGCAACGCGAAAGCCTGGTCCTCGAACTCCTTCAAGGTCTGTCCGACGGCAAACCAAGGAAGTTCACCTCCTTTGCCGGCTGAGCCTGGGTCTTGGGAGAGGCGACGTGCCA
Organism: uncultured Prevotella sp.; assembly: GCA_945637645.1. Taxonomy (GTDB): domain Bacteria; phylum Bacteroidota; class Bacteroidia; order Bacteroidales; family Bacteroidaceae; genus Prevotella. The sequence goes on along the minus strand of CALZDK010000057.1, from coordinate 3,719 downwards.
TGTCGGCAAAGTCAGCGCCCTGACTCAAGGCCAGATATATGGAGTCGATGCGTTGTTTGGCACGGTCGTTCTCGCTGTCGGGAGCCTGTTGTGGCAGGCGAAGCAAGATGTGTGCCGCCAGGACGAGTCCCTGAGATCCTATCTTCCGCTTGCGGTTGTCGTAGAGCCGCTTTGCCTCGGCAAGCACGTCGGCATCGGTGACTATGGCAGGAAGGACCTGACGGTCGCGATACTGTGCATATTCGTTGCGGAACGAAGCCAGCGTGTCGAGACGTGCATCGACAGCCGCCGCCACCTTCAGCTTGTAGTTGGCATAAAGGTCGGCATATTCCTCCACCGTCTTACGGTCGATGACTCCGTCGCCGTTGTTCTTATTATATGAATATACAAACTCCGAGCGCGTCACTGGCGTGCCGTTGACCGTCATGACGACATCGTCGTCGGCAGTCTGGGCGAAAGCCGTTGAAGCGCTCATGAGCAGTGCTGCGAAAGATAATTCTCGAATCATATTTAGACCAAAGCGGGCGACCACGAGGATCGCCCTAAAGTTGGGAAAAATTTCTTAATCGTTTGGACGTGAATAGTTTGGAGCCTCGCTTGTTATTGAGATGTCGTGAGGATGACTCTCCAGCACGCCCGCGTTAGTGATGCGTGTGAACTTGGCATTGTGGAGTGCCTCTATGCTGCCGGCACCACAGTAGCCCATGCCTGAGCGCAGTCCGCCGACAAGCTGGTAGATAACTTCCTGTACGGTTCCTTTGTAGGGTACGCGTCCCGCGATACCCTCCGGAACGAGTTTCTTCACGTCCTTTGTGTCGCTCTGGAAATAGCGGTCCTTTGAACCGTTTTTCTGTTCCATTGCCTCAAGTGAGCCCATACCGCGATAGCTCTTGAACTTACGTCCGTTGAAGATGATTGTCTCGCCAGGGCTCTCTTCTGTACCTGCCACGAGAGAACCTATCATCACGCAGCTTCCGCCGGCGGCAAGAGCCTTGACGATGTCGCCTGAATAGCGCAGTCCGCCGTCGGCGATGAGAGGAATGCCAGTGCCTTTGAGTGCGCTGTACACATCATAAACGGCAGAAAGCTGTGGAACGCCCACACCAGCCACCACACGAGTGGTACAGATAGATCCAGGACCGATGCCCACCTTTATGGCATCGGCACCATTCTCCACGAGCAGTTTGGCAGCCTCGCCGGTAGCCACGTTACCAACGACGATGTCAACCTTCGGGAAAGCCTTCTTTGCCTCTACGAGTTTCTCTATCACATATTTAGAATGTCCGTGGGCGGTGTCGATGATGATGGCGTCGGCGCCAGCGTCGACGAGAGCCTGCATGCGGTCGAGAGTGTCGCTTGTGACACCTACTCCTGCTGCCACGCGCAAACGGCCCTTGACATCCTTGCATGCCATAGGCTTGTCCTTTGCCTTGGTTATATCCTTATAGGTGATGAGTCCGACGAGGTGGTTGTCCTTGTCCACTACTGGGAGTTTCTCTATCTTGTTCTCCTGTAGAATCTGTGCGGCAGCAGTGAGGTCGGTCTGCTGGTGTGTGGTGACGAGGTTCTCCTTCGACATTATCTCGTCAACCTTCTTGTCGAGATGTCTTTCGAAACGCAAGTCGCGGTTGGTGACGATGCCCACGAGATGGTTGTCGTCGTCCACTACAGGAATGCCACCGATATGATATTCAGCCATCATGTCCAGTGCATCCTTGACGGTGGATCCGCGTCGGATAGTTACAGGGTCGTAGATCATACCGTTCTCAGCCCTTTTCACTATTGCCACCTGACGGGCCTGTTCCTCTATTGACATGTTTTTGTGTATAACACCGATGCCGCCTTCACGAGCTATGGCAATAGCCATCTGCGACTCTGTCACGGTATCCATGGCAGCGGTCACAAAAGGCACGTTAAGCTCAATGTTGCGGGAGAACCTTGTTTTCAACTCAACCGATTTTGGCAGCACTTCAGAGTATGCCGGAATGAGAAGGACGTCGTCAAAAGTAAGACCGTCCATCACGATTTTATCTGCAATAAATGATGACATATTGTTTACTTTAATTTTTATTGCGTGCAAATTTAGCACAAATTTCTCACATAAGGAGCGATATTCGACTTTTATTTGCAAGTTTAACGTTATTTAATTAGCCATCTCGGAGATGAACTTGATGCGCACGAGGCGTATTTCGTCCTCGGAGTAGTCCTCGCCCAGCTCGTCGATAGCCGTCTCAAGGTCGTCGGTGTCGGAATCGAGGAAATAGTCGTAGATGTCGTCAATATGGTCTTCGTCCATCACCTCGTCGAGGAAATAGTCGATGTTGAGCTTCGTGCCGGAATAGACGATAGCCTCCACCTCGTCGAGCATCTCGTTGAAGTCTATGCCCTTGGCATTTGCTATGTCGTCGAGGGCTATTTGGCGGTCGATGCCTTGTATTATGCTCACCTTGAGCATTGACTTCTTGGCTACGGTGCGTACGCGAAGGTCGGTCTGTCGGACGATGTCGTTTTCCTCGCAATACTGCTTGATAAGACCTACGAACTCCTTGGCATAGGGCTGTCGCACCTTGCCCTCGCCCACGCCCTGAATGCTTTTCAGTTCCTCGAGGGTTACGGGATAGTCGGTTGCCATCTGTTCGAGCGACACGTCCTGGAAGATGACGTAAGGCGGGCGCTCTATCTGTTTCGACACCTTCTTGCGCAGGTCGCGCAGCATGGCGTGCAGTGTAGGGTCGAGAGCACTTGTCGTTTCTCCTCCGTCGTCGATATAGTCGTCGTCGAACTCCCTGTCTTCCACAATCTCGAAGGAAGTAGGTTTCTTGATGAATTTCTTTCCCTCGGGAGTGATTTTCAGGAGGCCGTAGTTTTCCACGTCTTTCTTAAGATATCCGGCAATGAGCGCCTGTCGGAGCAGCGGATTCCAAATCTTCTCGTCGTCGTCCTCGCCGGATCCGAACTCCTCAAGATTCTGATGCCTGTGGGCAATTATCTCGTCGGTTTCCTTTCCTGTTATGAAGTCGATGACGTAGTCGGAACGGAAGTTCTCCTTTATTGCAAGTATAGCCTTGAGTGCCGTAACCATCTGGTTCATAGCCTCTATCTTCTTGCGTGGGTGGAGACAGTTGTCGCAGCTTCCGCAGTTTACCTTGGTGTATTGCTCGCCGAAATAGTGCAGGAGCATCTTACGTCGGCATACGGAAGTCTCGGCATAAGCCGCCGTTTCCTGCAGCAGTTGCCTTCCGATGTCCTGCTCCGCCACGGGTTTCCCCTCCATGAACTTGTCGAGCTTCTGCAGGTCTTTGTAGCTGTAGAAGGCGATGCACATGCCTTCGCCTCCGTCGCGTCCGGCGCGTCCGGTTTCCTGATAGTATCCTTCGAGGCTCTTTGGAATGTCGTAGTGGATTACGAAGCGCACGTCGGGCTTGTCGATGCCCATGCCGAAGGCTATGGTGGCTACAATCACGTCGATGCGTTCCATGAGGAAGTCGTCCTGTGTAGCGGAACGGGTGTTGGAGTCAAGTCCCGCATGATATGCCGCCGCCTTGATGTCGTTTGCCCTCAGTACGGCAGCGAGCTCCTCCACTTTCTTCCTTGACAGACAGTAGATGATGCCACTCTTGCCAGGGTGTTGGCGTATGAACTTTATGATGTCCTTGTCAACGTCTTTTGTCTTGGAACGTACCTCATAATAGAGGTTAGGACGGTTGAACGAGCTCTTG
>CALZDK010000056.1 GCA_945637645.1 uncultured Prevotella sp. | reverse complement strand
GCCTGGAGCAATTACCATACGCACAGTGAGCATGATGCACACCCAGGTGGACATAAGTCGGTAGGGCATTCTTTGGTTGGCATAAACGGCGGTGAGCGAGTAGAGAAGCATCATGCCCGTGGCACGGATGATGACAGGCCATTTCATGCGCTCATACATTCCGTCGCTCTGTACCTCGAAATACATATACAAGGCTGCAAGGCCAATGAAGACGAAGCCCATGGAGAAGAGCCACTTGAGATGGATGTGCTTGGCACTGGCAAAGACGGCAAACACTAATCCTATGAAATAGCCGACAAGGGTCCAGTTGCCCAGTTCTGCAACCTGAAGGTTGTCGCACTTCATGCCCACGCCTACGAAGACATTGACAAACAGCTGACTCGAATTGAGTATCATAAGTCCGAGGAAGAGGAGTATGCCTCCCTGTATGCTGCGCCACTTCAGTGCCTCAAGCACGAAATATGGTGACTGCCGGTTCTTCTCCAAATAGAAAAAGAGAAGTGTTGAGACAATGCAAATCACCGTTGACCAGCGTATGGTAGGGTCGTCATACCAGTCGAGAGTTTTTCCATACACCATTATATATATAAAGGAGCAGCACATGGCGGAGAATACCACAACATTGCCGAACTTCGAGAACGACAGCGGCGGATGCTTCGTGGGATATGGATTGAACGGCATGGCGATGAGCGTGATGAGCACGGCTACAAGCATCGACGCCATCATGGCATAATAGACATACTGCCACTCATAGTAGTAGGCAAACCATGCAGTGAGCCAAGTGCCTATCTGTCCGAGCACCATGAAGAAGAAATATATGGTGGGCATCGACGTGGTCTTCTCGGTGTCGAGTTTGTCCCATCCCTCTTCTGTCAATGGCTCGTTGCCCGCTGTGAGGTTGTTTGTCGCCTCCACATGGAAACCATATTTAATAAGAGTGAACAGTGTTGTCATAAGCAGCGTCTGGCGCACGAAACCCATAATAAGGCTGCACAAGCCAAGCACGAAAACACTCTCGGTGCGCGCGCAGACATAGCTCAGGACGATGAGTATGGGAAAACCGATGAGACTCATCAGCTTGTGGCGGCGAAGACATACCACAGTGTAGAAGAACGGAGAGAATGCCGCCATTCCCACTGAGGTGACAAAGCCAACAAAAGAGATATGCTCAGACTGTATGCCAAGCCCTCCAACCATCTCACTACTATTTGCCGAATAGACTCCACTAACGGTCATTATAGGTATGAAAAGCAATATCAGGAAGATGATTCCGAGAGGCTTGGGCACCCAGTCGTAGAATGGGAAATTCTTGTTCATGATGTTATTTTCTCTCCGCTTTCACTATTACCATCATTCCAGCTGCAAGGCGTGCGTTGTCCTCCTTTGAGAGGTTGATGAAGTCGATACGCACTGGCACGCGCTGTTGAATCTTTACAAAGTTTCCTGCGGAGTTGTCGGTGGGAACAAGCGAGTATTTCGATCCTGTGGCACCTGAGATGGCTGTCACCTTTCCCTCAAACTCACGGTCGCTAAGCGCGTCAACAGTCATGCGCACTTTCTGTCCGACGTAGAGGTTCTCCACCTGTGTTTCCTTGTAGTTGGCAACAACCCATTTCTGCGTCTCAGGCAGTATGTATGTGATGGTCTGTCCGGCGTTGATATATTGTCCTTCCTCCAGTGCCCGTCTGCCAAGTTTTCCGTCGCAAGGAGCAGTCACCACACAGTAGGAGAGGTTGAGTTTTGCCATTTCCAGTGCGGCAGTGGCACGCTCTATGGCTGCCTCAGTGTTGGCGATACGGTTGCTCACCTCGTTCACTCCCGAATAAGCTGCCTTTTGCTGGCGGCGTGTGGCGTCGAGCCTCTTCTTTGTTGCGGCATATTCTGTTTCTATCTGCTCAAGCTGGATAGGCGTGGCGGCATTGCGCTCCACAAGGTTTTGGTAGCGCTGGCGGTCTTTCTCAAGTTTTGCCAAGCGCACCTCAATCTCGGCTATCGATGCCTCATAGACGTCGGCAGACTTCTCTGTTGTCTGCTTTGTGGCTCCCATCACTGTCTTTCCCGCCATGGCATCCTTCAGCGCTGCCTCTGCTTCCATTACGCGGATGCGGTATTCGCTGTCGTCGAGCACAAGCAGTGTATCACCCTTTTTCACGTCCTGATGTTCAGTGAAATAGATTTTCTTTATGTATCCGGTGGCGCGGAGGTTAACGGGTGAGAGATACTGCTCCACTTGTGCGTCGTTGCTTGTCTCGTTGTTCCTGAAGTCGAGGAACATGCACGCCACTTCTATAATGCCCCATACGAGTATTCCCACTCCAATGAGGCTGACTATCATTTGTCTTACACGTTGTTTCTTTAATTTCTTTGCCTTTTCTTCGGCAGTCATTTGCTTCTCGTTTTCTTCCATTTCTATTGCGTTTTTTGTTTTATTCTGTCAACTTCTCCAATTGTCCCGTAAGTTTAAGCACTGTGAGGTTTGACACCTGATAGTTGTAGTGGGCAGTGAGATAATTATTCTGGGCATCGCTCATGCTCATCTCGTCCTGCAGCACCTCCACCATAGAGGCTATTCCCTCACGGTAGCGATCAACGGTCACACCGTAGATGTCTTCTGCCAAGCGGTAGTTGTCGCGCTGTTTGTTGTAGTTGCGGCGGTTGTTGGCAAGGTCGTTCACGGCGTTGGCATACTGTGTCTGCATGTTTTTCAGCATGTTCTCGTACGACAGCTTTGCATTGTCAATATCAACCTGCGCCTTTCTTATTTTCGAACGTTTCTCAAAGCCGTCGAATACTGGCACGCGCAACGACAATCCTATGCCGTCCGACCTGTACCAATGGTTTGACTCGCCAGAGTGGAACCAGTTCTTGAACTTGTCGGTATAAGCCGTGTAGGCCCAGTTGGCGGTTAGTGCAAGTGTCGGCAGATATCCGTCCTTCGCCAATTTCTTCTGTTGTTCGGCTAATGAGAGTTTCTTCTGCATCAGTTGCAGTTCATAGAGCGAGGTGCTAAGTCCTGCGAGTTCAGCCGCTTCTATGGCGTTTATTGCCGCCTCCTCAACCAAGAAGTTTTTCTCAAACGGATAGTCCATAATGTATTTCAGCATGTTGTACTGCTCGGTGAGCATGGCTTTGGCGTTGTCGAGCTGTACGGTGACATTCTCAAGGTTGACGTTCACCCTTTTCAGGTCCACCTCCAGAGCCATTCCATTGTCGTAGAAAGCCTTGGTGATGTCGCGCAATTCGGTCAGTCGCCTTATGTTGTCGCTTACGAGTTGCACCTGCTCCGTGGTGTTCTGTATGAGATAGTAGGTCTTGCTGATTTGCACTATCAAGTCCTCACGCGCCTTCTCATACGACAGTTGGTTTAGTTGGTCGAGGGTTTTGGCGATGCTTACGGCAGTGAGTGCTGTCTGGCTGTAGAGCGGCATCTGGAACTGAAGTGCAGCAGAGGAGTTGTACTGCAGTGTCTTCGTCACGTTGTAGAGCTTGCCATAGGCAGTTCCGTCAGTGACTGACACTGGAGGGTCGAAGTTGTCGTTGAGCGATGCCACGAAGTTAATTTGTGGCAGCAGCCTTGCCCGGTTCTCGCTGATGTTGTGTTTACCCTTGACAATCTCGCCTTTGGCAACCTTCAACGACAGGTTATTCTCAATGCCTATGTTCAGGCATTGTCTCAGCGTCAGCTTCTCTTGCGCTCCAAGAGGGTTGCAGAAAAGCATCAAAGTAAATGTGAACAGTAATAATTTCATATCTTTCTATATAATTCGGTGTGCAAAGTTATTGGTTTTGTGCGAATAAACAGTATTCATTTATTACCACAAACTGTTCATATATTCCTTTTTGTGGCTTTTTTGTTGTCCGAAAAGTCTTTTCTGCGTTGTTTTTATCCCTTTTATGTTGCGTTTTATGTGTTTTTTTACTACTTTTGCAGCAAAATTGACTACAAATGAAGTTAAACTTTTTCCTGGCTTTTGCCATTGCCTTGTCTGCCTTGCTGTCAACATCGTGTGGAAAGCGGACGAACACCAGGCCGCGACAGTTCACCGTTGATGTCATTAACGGTTTCACGCCTGTCAAGGACCAGGGCAAGGATGGCGTGTGCTGGATTTATGCCATGCTTGCCGCCATCGAGACAGAACACATCATGCGTGGTGACTCCATAAATCTCTCGCCGGACTTTGTGGTCAGACAGATGATAGGCGAGCAGTATCGTCGACGAGTGCTGACAGCAGGCGCGACACCTATTCTTGAGCGGGCAACAGCACCCGAACTGCTTCGTCTTGTGGCTGCCTATGGGGCAATGCCGTTCGACAGCTATTCAGGCAGGAAGCACTGCGGAGTTGCCACGCTTGCACGAAAGGCACAGGCCATTGCCGACAGGGCGGTGGAGCATCGGGCAGGACCTTCGCGCTTCGAACCTCTTCTTGCCACTATGCTCGACGAGAGCCTTGGGTCGCTGCCTCTTCATGTCTATATGCTTGGTGCACAATACACTCCGGAGGAGTTCGGCAGGAGCGTGTGCCGGGAAGGGGAATATGTGGCGCTGACCAGTTTTTCCCATCATCCTTTCGGCAATTATGTTGACCTCGAACTGCCCGACAACCACAACCGCCATAGGTTTCTGAATGTTCCCATCGACACTCTCGTGGCTGTGGTTGACAGGGCTGTGGAGGCAGGACGTGGAGTGTGTTGGGAAGGCGACATCAGCGAGCCGGGCTTTTCGTTCAGCAAAGGCGTGGCAGAACTCGGCGAGCCCGCCGATGTAAGCCAGCGGCAGCGGCAACTTCAGTTTGAGAGCCATGCCACCACCGACGACCACTGCATGTCTGTCGTCGGTCTTGCCCACGACAGCCGCAACCGCCGTTACTACATAATGAAAAACTCGTGGGGCAGGCGTAATCCCTATGGCGGGCTGATGTATGTGTCAGCCTCTTATCTGCGCCTTAAAACCATTGCCGTTGTGGTGGCAAAGGAATAAAAGAAAGCATAAAACTTGCAGGATTGGAAAAAACAACGTAACTTCGCAGCCGGAATGAGCATACAAGAGATGATAAAGGACAAGAAAGTGCAGCAGTTCCTGCGCTTTTGCTGTGTCGGCACAGTGGCGGCAGGCATCCACTATGGCGTATATGTTGTTGTGCAACTCATAGCCACAAGCGGATTTTGGCTCAACATGGCTTATACCGTGGGCTATGTTGTGAGTCTTGTCTGCAATTTTTTCATGACTACCTACATCACTTTCCGTTCAAAGGCATCGGTGAGGAGGGCTGCAGGCTTCGGCGGCAGTCACCTGGTGAATTACTTTATCCACATTGTCCTCTTCAACCTCTTTATTGCCTTGAATGTTCACCGCCTATTGGCTCCCATATTGGTACTGGCGGTTGCCGTACCTACCAACTTCATGATTCTGAGGTGGGTTTATGGGAGGAAGTGATTAGTTCGAGAAGCCTTTCCACGGCTTCTTCTTCAGGGATATTCTTTGCAATACACTCCTTCTTCTTATAAAGTGATATCTTGCCTCGTCCTGCGCCGACATATCCGAAGTCGGCATCAGCCATCTCGCCAGGGCCGTTCACTATGCACCCCATGATGCCAATCTTCAGTCCTTTCATGTGGCGAGTAGCTTCTTTGATTCGGGCAATGGTGGAGCGAAGGTCGTAGAGCGTTCTTCCACAACCGGGACAACTGATGTATTCGGTCTTAGTGGTGCGGAGGCGTGCTGCCTGCAAAATACCGAAAGACGTGTCCGTTATGTCACTGTAGGGCAGGTCGCCATCGTTCATGAGCCATATACCGTCAACAAGTCCGTCCATCATCAAGGCTCCCATGTCGGCAGCCGATTCAAGTTGGAACAGGCTCTTCTCTTCTTTATTGTGCCTGTATGCTTGGCAGAATACGACAGGATTGTTCACTCCTGCTTCCATCATCTCATGCAAAAGGGCACGTTGCTCGCCAAGTCGGTTCTGGTGGTTGCTGACGCTCACCACAACTACATTAGGATTGTGGCGCAGGCAAGCGAGATATTCCTCTGTGGGAACACCAAATGGCAACACTACGAACTTAACGGCTGCTGGGCAAGAACTGACAAAGGGAAGAGCGTTGTATGGGAAAATTGGATAGGTGTCTGGAGTACCGTCCCATGCTGAGAAATCGACGAGGAATCTTTGAGAGGTGAGAGGTGAGTGGTGAGAGGTGAGAAGTGAGAGGTTGCTGCCTATGTATATATAGTCAGGATGCTCTGAACCTTCACCGACTTCCAGATTGTCAGAGGGTTTTGCGCTTGCGATAACTACAGGCACGTTGTCGCCACCAATGTTTCCCACGGCGGTTGTCATGCGGCGTTCGGGATGCAACCAATCAAAACAATCTGCCTCTTTGGCAGGAATCACTGTATGTCCCTTGTGTTTTATGATATAGTCAACCAAGTGGCGGGCAACTGGTATCTCTGCCTCTGGTTCCTCGCTGAGCGATACGCGTATGGTGTCACCAATGCCATCGGCAAGCAGCGCACCTATTCCCACAGCACTCTTTATCCTGCCGTCTTCGCCCTCACCGGCTTCCGTAACACCGAGATGGAGTGGATAGTGCATGTCCTCAGAGTCCATCTGACTGACAAGCAAACGTACGGATCGTACCATGACCACAGTATTGCTTGCCTTTATGGAAATCACCACATCGTTAAACTGCTGTAGCTTACAGATTCGCAAGAACTCCATACAGCTCTCCACGATGCCCTCTGGCGTGTCGCCATAGCGCGACATTATTCGGTCGCTGAGTGAACCGTGGTTCACTCCAATACGTACTGCCGTATGGTTCTCACGACAGATATTCAGGAATGTAGTGAAGCGTTTCTCCAAACGTGCCAGTTCAGCGGCATATTCCTCATCGGTATATTCTATGTGCTTAAATGTTCGGGCAGGGTCGATATAGTTTCCGGGATTTACCCTCACTTTCTCTGCATAAAGGGCTGCAACGTCGGCAACGTTGGGATTGAAGTGCACGTCGGCAACGAGCGGTGTCATATAGCCTTCGGCACGCAGTTGTGTATTGATGTTTGCAAGGTTCTCTGCCTCACGCACACCTTGGGTTGTCAGCCTCACATATTCGCCTCCTGCGTCGATAATGCGCTTTGCCTGTGCCACAGAGCCCTCCGTGTCGGTGGTTGAGGTAGTGGTCATCGACTGTACGCGTATTGGGTTATTACCACCCATAGGGATGGATCCAACCTGTGTCACACTCGACTGTCGGCGAGTGTAGTTGAACAGGTCAATTTGTCTTGTACTCATATTTCACTTCTGCCAAATCGCGGTTAGCCTTTTCTATTTTCTCCTTTAGTGTGGATTTGTAGTCGGCGAGTCGTCCTGAGATTTCCTCATCGGCGAGTGCAAGCATCTCTACGGCGAGGATAGCAGCATTCTGTGCGCCATTGACACCTACTGTAGCAACTGGAATGCCTGGAGGCATCTGTATGATGCTGAGCATGGCATCGAGTCCGTCGAGCATACCTTTGATGGGCACTCCGATGACAGGCAACGTTGTGCTGGCGGCAATGACTCCAGGCAATGCGGCTGCCATTCCTGCTGCGGCAATTATTACCCTTATGCCACGGCCTTTGGCTCCACGCGCAAACGTCTCCACGGCATCTGGAGTACGGTGTGCCGAGAGGGCGTTCACCTCGAAGGGTATCTGCATCTCGTCAAGAAACTTACATGCTTTCTCCATTACGGGCAGGTCGCTTGTGCTGCCCATGATAATGCTAACTATTGGTTTCATATTGTCAAATTATTAATATTGTCAGTCCTACGGCAACGCCCACAACAAATCCTGCGACTACTTCGCCCAACGAGTGCTGGCGAAGAATCATGCGGCTTGTGCCCACTATGCCTGCAAGGATAATAGTGGCACAAAGCCACGGAATAGGGTTGAAGCCGAAAATGGCGGCAAAGGCGAAGAGTGCGCCAACCACACCACCGATGGCTGCAGTATGAGTGCTTATTTTCCACCATGCGTTCACTATGGCACAGACAATCTGTATGCCCAAGGCGGCAATAACGATGCTTGACATGAAGTGTGGTATGTGGATTGTCTTCATGATATATACACAGGTGAAATAGCTAAGGATGGAGAGAACGTATGGCACCATACGCCGTTCACGCTGTCCTAACTCTTTTGGTGTCCAGCGTTGGTGACGGCGGTATATGTGGATGAGCATGGTGGGCAAGAGTATGGTGAAGAAATAGACAATGGCGATAACCACCGTCTTGTACATAAACGGCAATAGGCTGAGATAGCTTAGCGAGAAAAGCGCCAGCAGTCCCAGTGTAGGCAGGAAAAAGGGTGTGAATAACAGGCTCATCACCCTTGCCGCTATAATTATCTTCTTGTTGTATCTCATTCTTTTCTCATTCTTGCCACGGGGAAACCCATCATCTCACGGTATTTTGCCACGGTGCGGCGAGCTATAGGGAAACCACGGTCGGCCATCATTTGGGCAAGTGTCTCGTCGTTGAACGGTTTCGTCTTGTCCTCGCCCTTTATCAGTTCTTCAAGTGCCGCCTTGATACTTCTCGTTGACAGTTCTTTGCCGTCGTCGGTGACATAGCTGTCGCTGAAGAAGTGGCGGAAGGGGAAAATGCCCCAGCGCGTCTGGGCGTATTTGCCATTGCACACCCTCGATATGGTAGATATGTCAAGCCCCGTCTTCTCCGCTATGTCCTTAAGTCTCATGGGCAACAGCGAAGCATCGTCGCCGTCCTCAAAAAAGCGGTGCTGCCAGTGGATTATCGCCCTTACAGCTATGGTCAGCGTGTTGCGGCGAATCTTAAGGGCATCGATGAAGCGCTGGGCGAGGTCAACCTTGTTGCGGGCATAAATCAGTGCCTCGCGCATCTGGCGGCTCATGGAGTCGGCATTTCCCTGATCCTGTCTAACCATGTCGAGGAAAGATGGCGTGATGGACAGTTCTGGAATATCGCTGCTATTTAGTGCGAATGTCACAGTGCCGTCCTCGTGCGTGTCGATATAGACATCGGGGGTTATCTGATGGATAGTATCCCCTCCGACAATACCGCCAAGTGCCAGCCCTGGTTTCGGATTCAGTTTGCGCATCTCCTCGCTAAGATGATCGGCAGTGGCGTCGTCGATGTTTAGTTCGTGCTGTATCTTCTTCCAATGCTTCTTGGTGAACTCGTCGTAGTAGGAGTTGAGCACCTGCTTCATCAATGTCTTCATCGTAGAGTCTTCACGTCTGTCAATCTGAATCATGAGACATTCCTTGAGCGATCGTGCACCAATGCCTGCAGGGTCGAAATCCTGAAGTTTACTCAACACTTGCTCTATCTCTCGTTGGTTGACGTCAATGTCGTTGTAGATGGCAAGTTCGTCGGCTATTGCCAATGTCGATTTGCGTAGCCAACCGTCTTCGTCAAGTGAGCCAATAATATATTCCATTATCTTTCGTTGGCGAGGAGTGAGCACAGTCTCCATCATCTGCATGGTCAGCGAGTCGTAGAATGTCTCACCTGGCTCGTATGCCAGTTCGTTGCGGTTGTCGTATGAACCACCATTATTATATATAGGTAGTTCCTCGTCGTCCCTTCCGAGATTGTTCAGCGCGTCGTCGAGCTGCGACTGCCTTTCCTCGCGTTCGCTAATGGTCTCGAAGTCGTCATCCTGATCGTTGCCCTGTAAGTCATCGAAAGAGTCTTCATGATCATCATAATGGTCGTCGGGCTGCATAGCTTCCAATGCAGGGTTATCGTCTAACTCCGTCTTTATGCAGTCAGCCAGTTGAGTCACAGGTAGTTCCGCCAGACGTGCCTGAAGTAGCTGCATCTGGTTGACGCTCGTAGTTTGCTTTAAAACCTGTTGCTGTTTCTGAGTCTGTACCTGACTTTGTTCCATTCTCTTTCTTTTTGGCGGCAAAATTACTATTAAAATTCGATTTGGCGAAAGAAAAGGTAGTTTATTTTCATTTAATTTTGTGTTTCTATCATTTTATAGTAATTTTGCAGCGACAAAAAAGAAAAAAAAGATGAAAGTATTATTAGTTAACGGCAGCCAGCATCATCATGGCTGCACTTACACCGCCTTGCAAGAGGTGGGAGCCGAGCTTCAGAAGCAAGGCATAGAGACGGAGGAGTTCTGGTGTGGCAACAAGGCTATAATGGGTTGTCTGGGTTGTGGACATTGCAGCGAGACAAAGCGATGCTGGTATGGCGACGACACAGTAAACAAGTTTCTTGAGAAAGTTTCGGAGGTAGATGCTTTCGTGTTCGGTACACCAGTGCATTTCGCAGGAACATCAGGTTTTATTAAGCCTTTCATGGACCGTGCGTTCTGCTCCAAGGCCTCTATGTTTTTCAACAAGCCGGCGGCTGCCATAGTTAGCTGCCGTCGTGGTGGAGCACAGGGAGCATTTGAGGACATGAACCGCTATTTCACCATCGCCTGCATGCCTGTCGTGTCTTCAAAATATTGGAATGAGGTTCATGGCAATACTCCAGATGAAGTGAAGCAAGACCTCGAGGGAATGCAAACCATGCGCCAGTTAGCACGCAATATGGCATGGATGCTGCGTTGTATTGAGGCAGGAAAGAAAAATGGTGTTCCGTTGCCAGAGCACGAAACACCAATAAAGACGAATTTCATTAGGTAGTTGACAAGTTGACGAGTGGACGAGTTGACAAGTTAATAGTCCAACCGCAAGACAGCAGCAAAAGTAATAACTCGTC
>CALZDK010000055.1 GCA_945637645.1 uncultured Prevotella sp. | reverse complement strand
TTATACAATCTTCATTACGCAAACAGAGACATTGTCGAAGCCTCCTGCGTCGAGGGCAGCCTGTATGAGCTGGCTTGCGTCGCAGTCGATGCCGAGCAGTTGCTCGATGCTTGGGTCGTCAACCATGTCGCTCATCCCGTCGGAGCAGAGCATATAGATGTCGCCATGGCAGATATTGTTGGTAAACTCGAATATGTCGAGATATGACGATGTGCACCCTGCACCTATGCAGTTTGTCACCACGTTGCTGTGCTTTGCCTCGCCCAGGAGGTTGCTCAGGGAGTGGTCGGTGGTTATCTGTGTGAGTTTTCCCTCGCGCAGGCGGTAGAGCCGGCTGTCGCCGCAGTTGAACCAGAAGAACTTTCCTTCGTACGACACGATGCCAACGAGAGTGGTCCCCATGTTTGTCGTCTCCGGGCTCAGCTGTCCCTTGGTGTTGAGTGTCACGTTGGCGGAATTGAGCCATTCCACCAGTGTCTCCATAAAGTGTGCGGAGGAGAGTTTCGTTGGCAGGTCGCCGATGAAGAAATGCAGGCTTGAGAGCACTTCCTGGCTTGCCACCTCTCCGGCGTTGTAGCCACCCATTCCGTCAGCCACTGCCGCCACAAAGCGGTCGCAGGTCTCCAAGTCTATCTCTGTCTTGTAAGACTCGTTGCGCAGATACTTGTTGCGAACGAGAACCATGTCCTCGTTGTTGTGTCTTACCAAGCCTACGTTGCTCGATGCTGTAATTTGTATCTTAGTTAGCTTCATTGGTTCAATGCTTCGATATGTTGTTTATTATTACCTGGAGGTTGATATTTGCTATCGTGACGAGGTCGCCGTTGTTGAGTGTCATTCCCACGTCGGGCACCAGTTTCCTCTTGTTGAGCATGGTGCCGTTGGAGGAGTGCTTATCCATTATGCTCCATCCCTCACCTTTCTTATAAAACAGTTGGGCGTGAATTCCCGACACATACTTGTTGTGTTCAAAGAGCATTCGGTATGGTCCTTGACGGCGTCCGATGACGGCTCCGTTTATTGCCTGAAGGTTGATATTGAGCTGACGGTTGACGAGTGTCAGCTGCGGTATGCTCATATCCACCATGGAAGTGGACATCTCTGACTTGCCGTGTGTTGCCGCAATAGGCACGGAGAAATGGTCCGACATGGTGGTCTGCTGGTTCTGTGCCTCCATTTCCTCTGCCGTGAGCATCATTCCCCCACACAAGGTGCAGCGTCGTCCCGTTCCGACATGGCCGCACTTCGCGCAATACATCAGCATCTTGCCACACTGGTCGCAATAATGTGATCCGGAGTCGATCTCCTCCTTGCAATATGGACAAATTATCATATTCTTTTATGTAAGTGTTATGTTCCTAAACTTGTTTTTCTCTCTTCCCCGCTACAGTATCTCAACGTCGTCGGGTGTAATCAACTTGTAGGTCTCGCTGGTGATGTTGGCGGGATTCATGTCGGCAACCCTCTCCGAGAGTCTGCCTATGGTCTCGTCGAGCAAGAGCCTCATCTCGCGCGCGTTGCCGAAGGAATGTCCCTTGTCCATCTCCCTTTGGCAGATGGCTCCCATAAGCTTGAACTCTGCCTCCGGAGCGAGCGTGTAGTCTTCTTTTGCTGCCATCTTCTTGAATATGGCGAGAAGCTCGTCCTCGTTATAGTCGTCGATGTGCATCTTGTGGGTGAAACGGCTCGCCAAGCCCTGGTTTTCGTTGAGGAAGGCGTCCATACGGTTCTTGTATCCTGCCACGATTACCACAAACTTGCCTCGGTCGTCCTCCATGCGCTTCATAAGTGTGTCGATAGCCTCATGGCCATACTGGTCATCGCTGCCGTTGCAGAGGGAGTAAGCCTCGTCGATGAACAGCACGCCTCCGATAGCCTGGTCGCACAGGCGGTTGACCAGTTTCGGTGTCTCGCCCATATACTTGCCCACCATCTGCCCACGTGTGGCCTCTATCACGTTCTTCGACGGCAGTATGTCCATGCTCTGCAGCAACTCTCCCATGAGTCTGGCGAGCGATGTCTTTCCCGTTCCGGGATTTCCCGTCACCACGAAATTCATCACCATCTGCTGCACCTTTCCCACACCGCTTGCCGATCGCTGCTTCATGAACATGCTTTGTACGGCAAGGCGGCGGATCATGTTCTTCACCGTTCTCATGCCCACGAATCCGTCGAGGTCGTTGAGCACTTCGTCGAGCGGGCGCTTCTTGTCGTTGCCGCCCTGTGGCAGGTCTGCCTCGGTGAGGGCATACATGTCTGCCTCGTTGAGTTGTCCGTGTCCCATGTTCTCCACAAGGCGTCGGCTCTGGCGCTCCACACACTCGTCGAAGAGTTTCCTCGCCTCGCGTGCGTTGCCGAAATTGTGGTCGCGCCGCAGGCATATCTGCTCAAACATACGGTGTATTGCGGCACGCATCTCGCCGCTGACGCTGAACTTGCGCGCCGTAGCCATGTTGAGGAATATCTGTGTCAACTCGTCGGCAGTGTAGTCGTCGAAATGTATGGTCTGGGTGAAACGGCTCTTCAGTCCGGGGTTGGAGTCGATGAAGTCGTGCATCTGCTGTGTGTAGCCAGCCACGATGCAGACAAACTTGCCACGGTCGTCTTCCAGACGCTTCAGCAGTGTGTCTATAGCCTCCGTTCCGAAGGAGTCCTGGTCGTTTGACTTCAAGGTATAGGCCTCGTCGATGAACAGCACGCCGCCTATTGCCGAGTCCACGAGCTGGTTGGTCTTTATTGCCGTCTGTCCGCTGAATCCCGCCACAAGGCTGCTGCGGTCTGCCTCCACCAGTTGTCCGCGTGGCAGCACTCCGAGTGTCTTGAACACGTTTGCCATGATGCGCGCCACGGTGGTCTTTCCCGTTCCCGGGTTTCCTGTAAAAATATAGTGTTTGCCCTGGAACGTATCCTTTGCCCCACGCTGTATCTGAAGGTTGATGAACGAGGCGAGGTTGCTAACTTCCTGTTTCACCGACGCCAGTCCCACCAGTCCGTTGAGTTCTTTCAGGCAGTCGGTGTAGTCAACGGTCTGCGGGCGGTCGTATGGCACGTCGCTCTCGTCTATGGTCATCAGCTCGTCGTTGCTCAACGAAGAGAGGTCGTTTTTTTGCAGTCGCTCCGCCTGCAGCTTGCAGATGGAGTCAAACAGTTGCCTCATTGCCCTTCCGTTGGCGAAGTTCTTGTCGCGGTGATCGTAGAGGTCTTTTATCACCTCCATTGCCTTGTCCTGTGCCTTCGGCGAGAAGATATATTTCTTGTCGTCGGCAAAGGTGAGCATGATCTTGAACAGCTCAGAAGGATTATAGTCGTCGATATTGAGGAAATAGTTGAAGCGGCTCTTAAATCCGGGATTGATGCGGAACAGGTTGTCCATCTCCATCCTGTAGCCAGCCACGATGCATACAAACTTGCCACGGTCGTCCTCCATGCGCTTCATGAGTTTCTCCAGAGCTTGCGCTCCCTGCTGGTCGCGCTCTCCTGTCTGGTTGATGGGTGCAAGGGTGTAAGCCTCATCTACAAAGAGTATTCCACCCATTGCCTTGTCGCAGAGGCGGTCAACCTGTTTTGGAGTCTCTCCCTGATATGGGCTCACCATCTTGGCGCGGTCCACCTCCACCACATGTCCGCTGTCGAGGTATCCTATTGCCGCGAGTATCTCTCCTAACTTTCTCGCTATCGTGGTTTTTCCCGTTCCGGGGTTTCCTGTCAGCACTATGTGCATCGACATTTTCTCTCCGCCGCCGAGTCCACGTCCCTGCCGCTCTATGCCGTTTTTCACCGAGTAGGCAATCTCCCTCACCGCCTTCTTCACCTCGTCCATGCCAATGAAGTGGTCGAGGTCGGAGAGTATGTCGTCGAGAGACCGTTCCTCCGGCACATAGCCACGGATGTCATCCGGCTCCACCACGTGTGCGTCAACTCCCCTGCTGATAAACGACGTGAAGATGTCCTCAGCCTCCTTTGTGGCCTCGTGGGCAAAGCCGAAAGTCTCGTCTTTGGTCTTCACCTGATATTTGAAGAATTGCGTCAGCTTGCGCTCTGCATCAAGGCTGAAACTATCCAGTCCGTATTTTGTTCGCAGCACGTTGCGGCAAATCAGGGCGAGTTCCTTATATCCCGGTGTGGGCAGGTAGAACTTATATTTGAATCGGTTGCTCACCGAGGGGTTGTTGGCGATGAAATCGTCAAGACCACGTGTCAGTCCCGATATTATCACTATGGGGTCGTCGTTCCAATGGTCCATCTCCACAAACAGCTTGTCGAGCGGATTGACCTGGTTGGAATAGCGGTCGGGAAGCAGTTTCTGAACATTGTCGAAAAAGAGAATGCCGCCCTTCGCCTTCTTAATGTTGTCGTCCCACTTATCCACAAAGCGTGCGTAATCCACCGCGTCCACGAGTGTGAGTTTTGGCTTTGCTATAATCTTGTTCTGGTAGAAATAGTCCCTTATCACCTCGGCAAGCATGGTCTTGCCGGTTCCTGTCTCACCTATTATTATTGCATTGACGCTCAGTCTCACACTGGCGATGTCCTTTCTTGACTGCAGGAACGTATAGGTATCGACAACGGTTCTCAGCTGCGACTTCACGTCGTCGAGACCGACCATTTTCGACAGCACGTTCTGCGTTGCCATTGGCTTTCCACACCAACGGCAGTATTTTGCTATCGAGCGATTTTCCTTATGACAATGTTCACATTTCATATTATATCTCGTTTATCGTAGAAGGTTAGTTCTATTATGGATTTGGAATATTCAGCAAATGAGGATTGTAGAGTATCATCTCAATCAACAGCACCAATGCCAGCAAGCTCCAGAGGGCATAGTGGATAACGGAGTCGCCGCTGACCGACTTGAACTGGTTCTTCACATCGTCGAGCAGTCCGAACTTGGATCCGTTGAAACGCGAAGAACGGGTCTTGAACGTATAGAAAAGCGGCTCGAGGAGCGACGATTTCATGTCGTCGTCCATCACCTCGGCAACCAGTTCCTTGTCTTCGGCTCCCTCCTTGCGGTTGTCTGTCAGCTGGCACACAATCACATACAGCGCCGTGAGCAGCAGCACGGTGGGAATGAACATCAGCGGGAAGTTGTTGTTTACATAACGCAACGCGAGCAATGGCACAAACGAGGTGAAGAAACCAAGCAACGCCCACATGGCTGACATCATCACTCCAAAGCCCTTGAAGAAGGAACGCACGCCGACTATTACGGCGGTGGACAGACCAACAGGGAGGCAAACCGTCATGAAGCCGTTGTCGAGCATTGCCTCACGGCCACTGATGCCAAACACCACTACCGACAATGCCCACAGTGCGGTGAGTGCATAGAACACGCTCTTCAGTGTCCTTGCCCTTTGGCTCGACCGTTTGTACTCCACGCGCACTTCTTCGTATTTTCGTGCCGTCTCGTCCTTTGCCTTTACAAAACGGCGATAGTATTTCTGTTGAGGGTCGAGTTCGCCAATTGCCATCACCCACTCTTCCAGGCTGCGCTCATAGCTGTACTCCACGCTGAAATCGTCGAACGGGTTCTCGTGATAGAACACCGACATCCACTGTGTCAGGCTGCCGTTGCGCACCTCGTTGCGCAACTCGGCAATGTCGCACTTCCCGATGTTTCTTCCGTCCTCCAATACCGTTCCAAAGGGCAACTTGTAGGAAGGCGTTGTGTCGAGAATGCGGCAGAAGCGGTAGGCTGCCGTGCGGAGGTCGTAGGCTCCAAGGCGGTTGCGGTTCTCGTCGCTCTTGAGGTCGAAGCAGCGTATGCACTCGTGTATCTGCTTGCTCCATCCGTGGAGCTGGGCGAAATAGATGAAGCGTCCGTTCTTGTCGGAGAAGTCGGCGATGCGCTCGGCAAACTCCGTGTCGTCGAGGTTCTGCCATTGCTTCAGTTTCTCCGCCAACAGAAAGCCCACCTTTGCCGGTGTGTTTGCCCCACGGAGGTCGAACGACGCCGTGCGGTCAACATTGTAAAGCACCTTGTATGCCAGAGTCTTTGAGAAAGGCTGTCCCTCGGTCATGATGCGCAGCGCCTCGCAAGCCATCTTGTCCTCGTGGCAGTACATCCACGAGAGCAAGCGTCCGTCGGTGACGCTGTGCCAGTCTGCCTCGCTCATGTCCTCGTAGCCAAAGCAGTGTATGATGTCCTTCAGCGACCGCGACTTGTGCTTCATGAAGAAAGGCATGTCCTTGTCCAGCTCGTAAAGGGTCCTCAGCAGTGCATTGTTGAGGTTTTCGGTAGGCACTCCGGTGAAATATCCCCTCATGCGGTTCACATCGCAGTCGGAATGACACTCCACATAAATCCAAAGGTCGTCGTGGGGATTGCGGAGCAGCACCTGGTATTTCTGGGCGTTGAGCAACATGGTTACGGCAAGGCTGTGCAAGTCGTTACACTCCTGACCGTTGACATCCTTGTATGGCCAAGCGGGGTCCATGGAGTATATGGCAGCCATGAGTCCCGCATGCTGGTCGACAGGATAGCGGTTCACCACAATGTCTTTCAGCAGCATTGCCATCTTGCTGTTGCCACACGACTCAAACCAGTTGAGCAGTCGTCCGCCGTAGAGATATCCCCTTGCTATGCGTTCGTTGTTGAGAAGCATCGGGATAAGCTCCTGCACGTTCTCTGCCACGAGGTTGCGCTCTGGATCAACCACGAATGACTTGTAGCGCAGGAAAGGCGACGTGAAGTCAACTTCCGGACTCTCGCCAAGGAACCATCGTTCCACCTCGTTGTAGGTCCAGCGCTTCTGTATGTTCACTGATGTCAGTCCCTTAACCAGCAGGCGCACCCTTTCGGGCAGTGTGTCGATGCCTGGCAGTCGTCCCTCGTTCTTCCGCTTCATTATGGTGCG
Source organism: uncultured Prevotella sp. (assembly GCA_945637645.1). Lineage (GTDB taxonomy): Bacteria > Bacteroidota > Bacteroidia > Bacteroidales > Bacteroidaceae > Prevotella. Next base: position 4,006 of record CALZDK010000055.1, on the reverse strand, counting down.
CTCGCCCACATTGAACGGACTGTTGCCACGCCACAGCGCAAGGAGGGTGATGCCAAGCGAGTAGTAGTCGGTGGCGGGAGTTATTTCCACTATGCCGTCTATCACGTCGTTATACATCTCCGGCGAGGCGTATATTGGGGTGCGTGCCTGTGTGGTGCGGTGCAGCTCGTTCTTGTCGTGGATCACCGACGAGATGCCGAAGTCGCCAAGCACGAGTTGTGTATGCTCCACATCGCGGAAGAAGAAGTTTCCGGGTTTTATGTCCTTGTGTATAACGTTGTTGTTGTGGCAATAAGCCAATGCCGCTGCCGCCTGCAGTGCAATGCGTCGGAACTGGTTCAGGTCGCCGTGCAGCTGGTAGTGGTTGAGTGTTCCGCCTTGCAGATATTCCATCAGCTCATAGTCGCGGTTCACTCCCTCAACATAAATCTTGCCGAAATCGAAGATGCGTACAATCATCTCAAACTCGATGTTTGCCACCACCTTCATCAGCTTTCTCTTTATGGAGAAATTGGGATAGTATATCTTCAGCACGAGTTTCTGTCCCTCGTTCTCCACGAGAAACACCTGTGCTTCGCCCGAGTTGTCGCTCAGGCATTTCAGTTTCCGGTATATCTTGCCCTTTATCTCAAACGTCTCTTCGTCAATGTTCTCCACCATTGCCTTCTCCGACCTGTATGTCGTGGCATCGTCGTCGAGCCTTCCCGTCACATCGCCGTTGAGTTCAATGTGCGACGTTCTTTCCATCGCGCCGGTGGTGTCCATTGCTCCAAGTGTTGAGTCGAGTGTTGTATCGCCACTTGGTATAATCGTCTTGTCATCCATTGTCATCTTCGATTTTAGGTTTTGAGCCTTGACCAAGAATAATCCATTTTCCTCCAAGGTGGGGTTTAGCACATCCGCAGGGGCTGCTGTGAATGGCATGCTTGTAGTTGCACTTCCATGCCAATCTCAGTCCGGCGGGTTTCATTGCCATGGCATAGTTGCGTGCCTCCACGGGCTTTTCCGTCTGCTGTGTCTGCATCTGCTCCAAAGCCTCCACAAGTTGTTCGGCAATGTTACGCTTCCTTATGTTGTATTCCTCTTGTGTGATTCGTTTTGAAGTGAGTTCGGGAATGTCGGGATTGCTTTCACCGCGGTCCTCGGCAAGCAGTTTCAGCACCCTCTCTCGCAGCGCCCTGTTTGCCTCCTCGTGCAGCACCTCCGCTTCCGAAGTCAGCGGGACTGCCATGTCGAGTTTCGATAGTTGGTCGGCAAGCATCTGCATGTGCTTGTACTCCGGTGTTTCCCTCACTTGGCTCATCAGCTGGCGTGCCTCCTCCGTGAGCGGAAGTCCACACTGTTTGCAAAAGGCAAACTCGTTCATGGTGTTGCAGCGTGGGCAGACTATTCCGCCACGCGGATTGCCGCACTCCGGGCAATAAGCCTCGTCGCCCTGCAATGCGGCTCCACAGAAGGAGCAAGTGTCGTATTTGATGTAGCGATGGCATGACTCGCAGAAATCGGATCCCTCGCTCATCGGGGAACCGCAATTCGGGCAAACGGTCAGTGCCTCCGACTGCTGCAGGGCTGCCTGCAGCCCAACGTTGTCGTAGCTTTGGTCGTCCCCGTCCTGTGAGGGGGCGAGAGTCTGGAATTCGGGCACCATAGTGCGCGCCGTCCGTTCCATTCCCATGCTGTTTTGTAGTATGTTGTCGTAGTCCATATATGGTCTTTTTTAGGTTCTTCCGTTTTGGTCTCTCTCACTTAGTGAGACTTCTGTCGGCGATAATTGTGTGCAAAGATATGAAAAAATTCCAAATAAACAAAAAAAACCGCCCATTTTTTTCAATTTGGGCGGTCTTTATTTCATTTTGCCATTCTCGGCTTTTTACCAGAGTTCGAGTCTCTCGCTCTTTGGCAGATAGAGTTTGTCACCTTCTTTCACACCGAAAGCCTCATACCAGGCATCGATGTGCGGCAGTGCCCCGTTCACTCTCCAGCGTCCCAAAGAGTGCGGGTCGCTCTTTGTGCGGTTGCGTATCTCTTCGTCGGTAATGTTGCCTGCCCACACTCCGGCATAGGCCATGAAGAAGCGCTGGTCGGCTGTATAACCGTCTTTGTCGGCGGGTTTTGAGTTCTTAGTGGCATTCTTGAATGCAGTGTATGCCACCTGCAGTCCTCCGTGGTCGGCAAGGTTCTCGCCGAGGGTGAAGCGTCCGTTGGCGTTAAGGTCGGGCAACACTTTTATGGCAGAGAAGAAGTTGTCGCAAAGGTCTGCCTTCTCGTTGAATTTTTTCGCATCTTCCTTTGTCCACCAGTCCTTCATGTTGCCATCCTTATCGTAGTTGCGTCCGCTGTCGTCAAAGCCGTGTGTCATCTCATGACCTATCACCACTCCGATGGCTCCATAGTTGAACGCGTCGTCAGCCGAGGCGTCGAAGAATGGAGGCTGCAGTATTCCGGCAGGGAAGCAAATCTCGTTTGTCGTGGGATTGTAGTAGGCGTTCACTGTCTGTGGTGTCATGCCCCACTGGTCTCTGTCCACTGGTTTGCCGAGGGTTTTGTCGAGCATGAAAGCCTGCCAGAAGCGTGAGCACTCAAGCATGTTGTCGTAGTACGACTTTTCAGGATCGATGCTCAATCCGCTGATGTCGTCCCACTTGTCGGGATAGCCTATCTTCACATAGAATGTGCCGAGCTTCTCCTGTGCGTTTTTCTTTGTCTCCTGGCTCATCCAGTCTTGCTCGTCGATGCGCTCGCTGAGAGCCTTCTGCAGGTTCTTCACGAGTGTCACCATGCGTTCCTTCGACGATGCGGGGAAATATTTCTCCACATAAATCTTTCCGAGAGCCTGTCCCATAACGCCTTCCACCTGCTGTGTGGCGCGCTTCCAGAGCGGATAGTCTTCCTTGCGTCCAGACATTGTCTTGCCGAAGAAGTCGAAGTTGGCGGCTATCACGTCGTCGCTCAGATAGCTCACTCCGTCCATAATCTGTCCCCACTCCATATAGTCGCGGTATTCGTCGGCAGTAAGCGAACCTATCAGGCCGTTTGCTGCGTCCATAAACTCTGGCTGTCCGACCACCAGCTCCTCAACATATTTCTTGTCTATGCCGGAGGCAGCGAGCTGTCTGTCGAGTTTCACGTTGGGATAGCGACCGTTGAAGTCGGCACGGCTCATGCGGTGGTAGTTTGCCTCTGGGTCACGCAGTTCGGCAGGGGCTTTCGATGCCTTGGCGAGCGTTGTCTCCAATTTCATGATGTTCTGCATCTTCTGCTGTGCAGCCTTCTCGCTGAAGCCAAACAGTGTGAACATCCTCACAATATGCTTCTTGTAAGCCTCGCGTATGGCTGTCGTTGCCTCGTCCTCGTCGAGATAATACGACTTCTGGCGGAGTGTCAGTCCTCCCTGCCTTATGTTGAGTATGTTCTGCTTGGAGTTTTTGCGGTCTGTTCCGTAGTAGGATACGAAAAACTCGTCGTTGCCGTATTTGGCGAGCGAGAGCTGTATGTCAAACAGTTGCTCCACGTTTTTCGCCTTTTCCATTCTCTCAATAATAGGCATAAGCGGGCTCACACCCTCCTTGTTGCGTCTCACAGAGTCGATGGCGAGCTTGTAGAGGTCGCTTAGCTTGCGCTCCACACTTCCCGCCTCGTAGTTGGCATTCTTCAGTTCGTCGAGAATGGCGTTTATGCGCTTGTTGTTGTTCTCGCCCAGCTTGTCGAAGCTGCCATAGCGTGAATATGCCGCCGGCAGTGGATTGTTCTTCATCCATCCGCCGCAGGCAAACTGATAGAAATCGTCGGCAGGACGCACCGACTGGTCGAGATTGGCAGTGGCTATGCCAGATGTCAAATTGTCCTGTGCCGTGGCTCCAAGTGTTGCCGAAGCCATTGCCATGATTGTCATAATTGTTCTAACTTTCATATTTTTTTTAAATAATTTATGTTTCGCATGTGCTCAACCCTACCGATTGTAGGGGCGGACCCATGTGTCCGCCCAATGTCGGAACGACATATTTCC
>CALZDK010000054.1 GCA_945637645.1 uncultured Prevotella sp. | reverse complement strand
GACGCCCTGTCGGCACTGGTAGCTTCGGTGGTGATGGCGCGATATATGAGGAAGTTTAATGCCCAGCCACTTCCTTCTGTAAGTTTGGAAAAATAGAAACTCGAATTATGAAAAAGATTGGAATAATCAGCGACACCCATGCCTATTGGGACGACCGCTACGAAAAATATTTTGAGCCATGCGACGAGATATGGCATGCTGGCGATATAGGATCGACGGAACTTGCCGAGCGTCTCGCTGCCATACGTCCGTTGCGCGCTGTATGCGGCAACTGCGACGGAGGCGACCTCAGACTGATGTTTCCTGAGGTGCTACGATTCAAGTGTGAGGACGTTGACGTGCTGATGAAGCACATCGGTGGCTATCCGGGAAGATATGACCCAAGCATCAGAAACCGCCTCTACGCCTCGCCTCCACAACTGTTTATCAGCGGACACTCCCACATACTGAAGGTGCTCTACGACAAGACCCTCAATCTGCTGCACATAAATCCCGGAGCAGCGGGACTGCAGGGATGGCACAAGGAACGCACAATAGTGAGGCTGACCATAGAGGGAAGCAAGTTTACCGACTGTGAGGTGGTGACGCTGGGCGAAGATGTTAAGAATTAAAGAATTAAAAAAATAAAGAATTAAAGTGTTAAAGAATTGATTAAATAGAATGAGAACAATAGTAATTACCGGCGGTGCAGGATTCATTGGTTCCCATGTGGTCCGCCTTTTCGTGAACAAATATCCCGATTACCGCATAATCAACCTCGACAAGTTGACTTATGCCGGCAATCTTGCTAATCTTAAGGATATTGAGAATAAACCAAATTACAAGTTTGTCAAGATGGACATCTGCGACTTCGACGCGTTCTACAAACTGATGCAGGAGGAGCATGTGGATGGCATCATACATCTTGCGGCGGAGAGCCATGTGGACCGTTCCATCAAGGACCCGTTCACCTTTGCCCGCACCAATGTTATGGGCACACTGTCGCTGCTTCAGGCTGCAAAGCTCTATTGGGAGTCGCTGCCTGAGAAATATGAGGGAAAACGCTTCTACCATATCTCAACCGACGAGGTGTATGGCGCACTGCAGATGACACATCCAGAGGGCATTGAACCGCCATTCACCACCAAAGCATCATCGTCGAAACACCACGAGGCATACGGCGAAGACTTCTTCCTCGAGACAACGAAGTATAATCCTCATTCGCCATACTCGGCTTCCAAAGCCGGTTCCGACCATTTCGTGCGTGCATTCCACGACACCTACGGACTGCCAACAATAGTGACAAACTGTTCAAACAACTATGGCCCCTACCAGTTCCCGGAGAAACTGATCCCACTTTTCATAAACAACATACGCCACCGCAAGCCACTGCCTGTTTATGGCAAGGGCGAGAACGTGCGCGACTGGCTATTCGTTGAGGACCATGCGCGTGCCATAGACCTGATATTCCACGAGGGGAAGGTGGCGGAGACCTACAACATAGGAGGTTTCAACGAATGGAAGAACATCGACATCATAAAGGTGGTGATAAACACCGTTGACAGACTTCTCGGACGCAAGGAAGGAGAGGACCTCGACCTAATAACCTACGTTACTGACCGCCTTGGACACGACGCCCGATATGCCATAGACTCCACGAAACTGCAACGTGAGTTGGGCTGGGAGCCGAGCCTGCAGTTTGAGGAGGGAATAGAGAAGACCGTGAGATGGTATCTCGACAACCAGGAATGGCTTGACAATGTCACTTCCGGCGACTATCAGAAATATTACGAAAACATGTATAAAGACAGATAATGAAGAAAATAATGCTTTTGGGCTCAGGCGAACTGGGCAAGGAATTTGTCATCGCAGCAAAGCGTGCGGGACAGTATGTTATAGCGTGCGACCGTTACGACGACGCACCGGCAATGCAGGTGGCTGACGAACGCGAGATTTTCTCAATGCTCGACGGCGATGCCCTCGACGCGGCAGTAAGGAAACATCAGCCAGACATCATAGTGCCTGAGATAGAGGCAATACGCACAGAGAGGCTCTTCGACTATGAGAAGCTGGGAGTGCAGGTGGTGCCAAGCGCCCGTGCGGTGAACTTCACCATGAACAGGCGAGCCATTCGCGACCTCGCCTCTCGCGAGCTTGGACTGCGCACAGCAAAGTATTTCTATGCCAAGACCTTCGACGAGTTTAAACGTGCCGCCGACGAAATCGGCTTCCCTTGTGTGGTGAAGCCTCTTATGTCGTCGAGTGGTCACGGACAGAGCTATGTACACAACGACGACGAGCTGGAGCAGGCATTCCGTGAGGCTATGGAGGGCAGCCGTGGCGACGTGAAGGAAGTGATAATAGAGGAGTTTATCGACTTTGACTCTGAGTTCACCCTTCTCACCGTGACACAGAAGAACGGTCCCACACTGTTCTGTCCGCCTATTGGCCATGTGCAGAAGAAAGGAGACTACCGCGAGAGCTGGCAGCCATATAAGATTAGCGACGAAGCCCTGCGCCAGGCTCAGCACATGGCGGAAGAGGTGACGAGAGCCCTTACGGGAGCTGGCATCTGGGGAGTGGAGTTCTTCCTGACCAAACAGGGAGAGGTGATTTTCAGCGAGCTTTCCCCACGTCCGCACGACACTGGCATGGTGACTCTCGGCCACACCACAAACCTCAGCGAGTTTGAGCTTCATTTCCGCGCTGTCATGGGACTGCCCATCGCTGGCATACATCTTGAGCACGCAGGAGCAAGTGCCGTTGTACTTTCTCCAGTGGATAGTCATACACCTCTTGCCTACAACCTTGAGGAAGCCCTGCTTCAGGACCGCACCCGCATCAGAATATTCGGAAAGCCGGAGGCTCATATAGGTCGCCGAATGGGAGTGGTGCTGTGCTATGGTGACATAGAAGAGGGTACCGACGGACTGCGCGAGAAGGCGAAAGCTGCCGCAAAGACGATATTGGGTACAGACCCGTATAGCGTATTTTAAAAAAAACTTCGCGTCTTAAACTGTCAAGTTTAGATTAATGATAGGAAAGATTATTGACTTGCCAAAGATAGTGGACCCAAGGGGCAACCTCACTGTTGCAGAACAGATGGGGAATGTGCCCTTTGAGGTGAAGCGTGTCTATTGGACCTACGACGTGCCGGGAGGAGAGAGTAGGGGAGGCCATGCACACAAGCAGTGCGTGGAGTTTATTATTGCCGTAAGCGGATCCTTCACAGTGACTCTCGACGACGGAAAGGGACATCATGAGGCTCACCATCTTAACCACCCATGGCAAGGACTATTAGTGAGCACAGGCATCTGGCGCACACTGGAGGACTTTTCCTCAGGTGCAGTCTGTCTTGTGCTTGCCTCAGAGCTGTTCGACGAGGCGGACTATATCTATGAGTACGATGAATTTTTGGAATATGTGAGATGATAGAGGTAAGAAGATATCAGTCGGACGATGCCTCCGTATGGAACGATTTCGTAGCCAAGTCGAGAAATGCCACTTTCCTTCTCGACCGCCGCTATATGGACTATCATGCCAATCGTTTCACTGACCACTCGCTGCTGTTCTTTTCCGACGATGTGCTGTTGGCACTGCTTCCAGCCAATGCCGAGGGAGACATACTCTTCTCCCACGGCGGACTGACCTACGGCGGTCTCGTGGTGTCTGACAAGTTCCGCATTGGAGATACCTTAGATGTCTTTGCCGCCATGCGCAAGTATCTGCTTCTCGAAAGTTTTGAACGCGTAATATACAAGCCCATCCCTTGGTTCTACCACAGACAACCATCGGAGGAAGACCTCTATGCGCTTTTCCGCTATGGGGCAAGAGTGGCAGGTCGTGACGTGGCGACACTGACCGACCTAAAATCACCTCTGCCCATGACCACTTTGCGCCGACGGCAGGCGAGGAAGGCTCTGGGCAATGGCATAGCAGTAGAGAGAACGTCAGACTTCGGCAGTTTCTGGAAAATACTCGACGACAATCTAATGCAACGCTATGGTGTGCATCCTGTTCACACGCTTGAGGAGATTACCCTTCTTGCGAGTCGTTTCGACAACATAAGGCTCTTCGAGGCACGCCTTGGCGGAGAGACAGTAGGCGGAGTGGTAATATATTTGTGTGGAGAGGTTGCCCATGTGCAGTATATCTCAGCTAATGAGACAGGGAAACGCCTTGGAGCCATAGACCTGATATTCTGCAACTTGATGGAAAAGCTGAAGACTTGTTGCCGTTATCTCGACTTTGGCAAATCGACAGAACAGTTTGGACATTTCCTCAACAAGGGGCTAATATTCCAAAAAGAGGGCTTCGGAGGAAGGGCTGCCTGCTACGACACATACGAATGGACACTATGAACATACCTTATCTTGACCTCAAGGCAATAACCGCCCTACATGGCGAGGAGACAGAAAAGGCTGTCGATGCCGTGGTAAGCAGCGGATGGTATCTGCAGGGAGAGGCAAACCGCCGCTTCGAGCAGAGCTATGCAGACTACTGTGGCATGAGACACTGTGTAGGATGCGGCAACGGTCTCGATGCCCTCACCCTCACTTTCCGTACCTATATGGAGATGGGGCTGATAAAAGAGGGTGACGAGGTGATAGTGCCGGCGAACACCTACATCGCTTCCATTCTTGCCATTACTGAAAACAGGCTACGCGCAGTGCTCGTGGAACCACGAATCGACACGTTTCAGATGGACGACTCACTTGTTGAGGCAGCCATAACGCCACGCACGCGTGCCATTCTCCTTGTCCACCTCTATGGACGCGATGCCTACACCGAAAAAATTGGTGAGATATGCCAACGCCACAACCTCCTGCTTGTCATCGACAATGCCCAGGCACACGGCGTTCCTTCTCCATTTACCCAACAAACCTCGACCCACAACCATCTACCCATAAATATCACCATCTGCCATAGCTTCTATCCGAGCAAGAACCTTGGAGCCTTGGGCGATGGCGGAGCAATAACTACGGACGATGAAGAGTTTGCAACCCTTTTCCGTGGACTTGCCAACTATGGGTCATCGAAAAAATATGTATTCGACCATTGTGGCAGAAACAGTCGTCTCGACGAGATGCAGGCTGCTGTGCTCGATGTAAGGCTGCAATATCTTGACGAGGACAACAATAGTCGGCGTGACATTGCCTTACGCTATATTGAAGAGGTGGAAAACCCTCTTCTCACGCTGCCTTCAAGAGAGTATTTGCAGAATAGCGTGTTCCATGTGTTCCCTGTAATTACACAACACCGCGACCTCCTTATGCAGTATCTTAAGGAGAATGGCGTACAGACCATGATTCACTATCCCATACCTCCACATCGCCAAAAGTGCTATGCTGACTCTCCATTGATTGTGCTTCCCGCAACAGGGCTTCCTGTTACCGAGCGCATACACCGTGAGGAACTCAGCATACCCTGCAATCCCGCGCTCGGCATGGATGAGGTGACATATATAATAAAGGTGATGAACGAATTTACATTAAGAAAAGTATAGAAAAAAATATTATGTTGAGAAAATATATCATATTGTGTCTCTTTGCTGCACCACTCTCTATGAGAGCACAGACAGACATCAGTTGGGAAGTAGCAGCACAGACTACAAACAGTTCGGGCGACCATACACCTTTGTGGCTCAATGCCAACAAACACGGACTGAGCAGCTTGGACAAGAACAATGGCTACCTCATGGCTGGTGTGGAGAAACCAATGACAGGTGACTCGATCAGAAAGTGGAGCTACGGATTTGGAGCCTCCATGGCTGCCGCTTACGGTTTCACAAGCCCAATCGTGGTGCAGGAAGCCTATGTGGAAGGACGTTGGCTGAAGGGTGTGCTTACACTTGGCAGCAAGGAGTGGGCAATGGAACTGAAAAACGACACGCTGAGTTCAGGATCGCAGACCTTTGGCATCAACGCCCGCCCGGTGCCGCAACTGCGCATTGCCTTGCCCGACTACTGGAACTTTGCCGGAGGATGGCTTGGCATAAAAGGACACATATCCTATGGTATGACCACCGACGATGGCTGGCAGAAAGACTTCACTGAAAAGAAGTCAAAATTCACCGAGAACGCGCTGTATCACTCCAAGGCTGGATATCTGAGAATAGGAAACACATCGAAGTCGCGACTCTCCGTTGAACTTGGACTTGAGATGGCTTCGCTTTTCGGTGGCACGTCTTATAGGAAAATGGTCAATGGCGAAATGGTGGGAGTGAAGAACGGAACGGGGCTTTCCTCTTTCTGGCATGCCTTTACGGGTGGAGGAAGCGACGTGGGAGAGACAATATACCAGAATGTTGAGGGCGACATGCTCGGCAGCTGGGTGGCAAGAGTGAACTACGACGCTCCCACATGGAATCTCGGAGTTTATGCCGACCATTATTTTGAGGACCACTCCTCGATGTTTCTCCTCGACTACGATGGCTATGGCACTGGCGCTGAATGGAACGTGAGGAAGGACAACCGTTATCTCTTCTATGGACTGAAAGACATAATGCTCGGTGCGGAGCTAACACTAAAGCATTGTCCGTGGGCAAAGAAGATTGTGGTGGAATATCTCTACACAAAATACCAGTCAGGACCAATCTATCACGACCACACTGAGAACATTACCGACCACATCGGCGGACGCGATGGCTACTACAACCACGGCATTTATACAGGTTGGCAACATTGGGGACAGGTGATAGGCAATCCGCTATATATGTCGCCTCTCTACAACACCGACGGAACAATATGTGTGAAAAACAACCGCTTTGTGGCTTGGCATGGAGGATTGTCGGGCAGCTTGTCGAGAGACTTAGACTATCGTTTGCTCGCCACATACCAAAAGGGATGGGGAACGTATGAGAATATGTATCCCTCCCCACGCCGCAATGTCAGTCTGTTGGCTGAGGCAAAGTATAGTGCACCAGTAGGCGGATGGCAAGTGGTTGCCGCTTTGGGAATGGATAAGGGAAGCCTATTAGGCGACAATTTCGGATTTCAGTTGACTATAATAAAGAAAGGTGTGTTCAGATGAGAAAAATATTCTATATTTTGATGGCAATGACGTTTACGCTCACTGCGTGTGAGTTGGAAACTTCGGGAAATGGTGACCTCGACGGACTTTGGAAGATGCAAGGTATCGACTCGATTGCCTCCGGTAGTTTTGTAGATATGAGTCAGCGTCAGGTAGCGTATTCCGTACAGATGAATCTGCTGCAGCTTAGCGGTATAGGGTCCTCGGTGTTCTGTAGGTTTGAGCATAAGGGAGACTCGTTGATAATATACGACCCACGTGCCAAGGGCTCCATCAACCCCTCCATAACAAATATCGAGGTGTTGCGTCCCTATGGCATAACCCGCATGCCAATGCCATTCCATGTAGATGCCCTGTCAGGCAGCCGCATGATATTAAGCAGCGACTCCATTCGTCTATATTTCGAGAAATATTAACAGTAAAGAAAAGTTTATATACAACAGATGGAATACATGTCTGAAGAAGGCTATAATAAGATATTGGCCGAACTAAAACAACTTGAATCAGTGGAACTGCCCAGAGTGAGAGAGGCAATAGCGGAGGCTCGGGCACAAGGCGACCTCAGCGAGAACTTTGAATACCATGCGGCAAAACGAGAACAGGGAAGAATTCTCAGCCGCATTAGATTCAAGCAGAGGGTGCTTGAACACGCAAGAGTGATTGACCGCAGCCTTCTTGAAAGCGACTCTGTGGGGCTGCTATCCAAAGTGGAAATGACCAACATTGCCACACAGGCAAAGATGACATACACACTGGTAAGCCCACACGAAGCAGACCTTAGGGAAGGAAAGATGTCGATAAAGTCGCCTATAGCCCAGGCCCTTACTGGCAAGAAAGCAGGTGACACGGTGAGTGTGAAAGTGCCTGCTGGCATTATGCAGTTGCGCATCGACAGCATCACGATGGGCTAAGACACCGTGAGCGTATCTTTTTCGTCAGCCAAAAAGAGTTCTCAGTGCTTCCTCTACCTTGCGGACAGGATGGAGGCGGATGTCGAGAGTTGAGTTTTTGAAAGCCGAGTAGTTGTACCGTGGGATAATCATATCACTGAATCCCAATTTTGCCGCTTCTGCAACACGTTGCTCAATGCGGCTCACGGGGCGAACCTCGCCACTAAGTCCTACCTCGCCTGCCATACACCAGCCAGATTCTATAGGAGTATCGACATTGCTTGACAGCACGGCGGCGATGACACTAAGGTCGGTGGCAAGGTCGGTGACACGAAGACCGCCAGCAATATTCAAAAACACGTCTTTCTGCATCAGTTTGAAACCTACACGCTTTTCAAGCACGGCGAGAAGCATGTTCAGACGACGCTGGTCGAAACCAGTGGCAGAGCGTTGAGGAGTTCCGTAGGCTGCGGAGGAGACAAGAGCCTGAGTCTCCACAAGGAAAGGACGTACACCCTCTATGGCTGATGTTATGGCTATGCCGCTCAGTCCGTCGTGGTCTTGGTTGAGCAGCAGTTCCGAGGGATTGCTAACCTGTCGCAGTCCAGTCTGTTGCATCTCGTAGATGCCGAGTTCGGATGTGCTGCCAAAGCGGTTCTTTATGCTTCGCAGAATGCGGTACATGTGGTGTTGGTCACCCTCAAATTGTATTACGGTATCGACGATGTGTTCAAGAATCTTTGGTCCGGCAAGAGTTCCTTCCTTGGTGATGTGTCCAATAAGTATTACGGGTATGCCACTGGTCTTGGCAAAGCGGAGTAGGGCGGAGGCACACTCACGCACCTGGGTTATGCTGCCTGGACTTGTTTCAACGTCGTCGGTGGATATTGTCTGAATAGAGTCGATGACAACAATGTCGGGCTTCACCTCTTTAATATGTGTGAAGATGATTGCGAGATCTGTTTCACAAAGAATGTGTACGTTGTCGAGCTCGTCATGTGGCAGGCGGTTTGCACGCATTTTCAGCTGGTGTGCGCTTTCCTCACCGCTGACATAAAGTATCTGCAATGTTGGCAGACGCAGAATGGTCTGGAGAGTGAGCGTACTTTTTCCTATGCCAGGCTCACCTCCGAGAAGCACTATGGAACCGGGCACGAGTCCACCACCGAGGACACGGTTGAACTCTTGGTCGTTAAGGTCGATACGAGGCTCGTCCTTGGCACTTATCTCTCGCAGAAGTAGCGGCCGGTTTCGCTCGCCTCGCAGTGTATGTCCAACATCTCCTGCCTTAGCCGAGGCTGTGGCGGCAGCCTGGTGTGCCTTAGCAGTGGCGGTGTCGGCGGCAATCCTTATTTCCTTAAAAGTGTTCCATTGGTGGCAGCTTGGACACTTGCCAATCCACTTTGCAGACTCTTGTCCACAGTTGCTACATACGTATGCTATCTTGTCTTTTGCCATTGTTTTTTCTTTTTATGGCACAAAAGTACCAATAATTTTCGTAAAAAAGAAATTATTTCGTAAATTTGCACCCAAAAAAGAAAAAACATGAAGAAACTGATATATCTTTGCCTTATTATCCTTATGGCTGGAGCTTGTGGACAGTCGTATGAGGAGACAAAACGCCTGTCACGACTTGAGCGCCAACGACAGATGCGTGAGGATTCCGCGGCACTGAAGATTGCCGTTATGCCAACCCTTGATTGCCTTCCGATGTTGGTGGCAAGGCAGTATAATCTCTACGACTCCCTCGGTGCTGACATAAGGCTGAAATTCTATTCAGCCCATATTGATTGTGACACTGCACTGCTAAACGACAGGGTAGAGGGTACGGTGACAGACCTGGTAAGAGCCGAGAGAATGATGATGAAGGGAAAGAAACTTATCTATTGCACGGCTACGGATGCATATTGGCAGCTTGTGTCGAACAGGAACTCGCGTGTGAAGGATCTAAAGCAGATGGATGACAAGATGATGGCAATGACCCGATATTCCGTTACCGATATGTTGGGCGATTATGCCATTGACAGTGTGAAGCTTGACGGCGAGCGCGTTTACAGGGTACAGATAAACGATGTGAGGGTGAGACTGCAGATGTTGCACAACAACGAAATGGACGCAATGCTGCTGACCGAACCGCAAGCCTCTGAGGCTCTCGCCGCAAAGCACAAGTTGCTTTTGGACTCCCGCAAACTCGGTTTGAAAATGGGAGCTGTGGTGTTCAGGGATATTATTAAGGGTGATTCGGCACGGGAGCGTCAGTATGATGTTTTTGTGAAGGCATACAACATGGCATGCGACTCAATAAACAAATATGGAGTGGCACGCTATGGTGACCTCGTTACGAAATATTGCCAGGTTAAGGCATCGACAGTTGACTCAATAAAGAACTACAGGTTCAGCCACGTTGCCCAACCAAGGGAGAAAGACATTGAGACAGCAAGGAAATGGCTGAAAAAAAAGTTGAAATAATCAAACGCAAAGGCTTATGACAGAATTAGGTAAAAGATATGTTATCTGCAACAAGGTTCTGGACTATTTGGCTCATGGTCAACGATCAAAAGCCATCCGTGTTATGTATGAAGTGATGGATAAGTTTGGGGACTTTGGGCTTCGGGAGCGTCTTGACGCTGCCAGGGATGACTATAACCGAATGGTTGAATACTGGAATTACGGTGTAAAAGACCCAGACTTTGATGATGTATCAGAACGCAACAAAAGGATTATTGCTGACATTGTGTCTGAATACACGGCAAGAGCCATGAATACCGAAGACTCATGCTACCTGCTAACACTCGACAAACTGGCTAACAAGAAACACGACTCGTGGAATTGGGACGAGGTGAAAAACAAACTGGAGTCGCTTATGAGTGAAGAGGCTGTTGCAGGACTCGATTTCGACGGACTGCTGCCATACGACATAATATTGCCGAAAAAGCGGCTCAAGGGCGGAAAGAACGGCGAAAAAGTGGTGG
>CALZDK010000053.1 GCA_945637645.1 uncultured Prevotella sp. | reverse complement strand
ACTTATGTCCACCTGGGTGTGCATCATGCTCACTGTGCGTATGGTAATTGCTCCTGGCATAGGCTCTGCACTCTATACCAACGTGTTCCAGCATCGCCAGCAGTATTACATCACACGCTATGCCCAGGAATACGACCGCATGAACCAACCCGTGGCTTCCAACTACGACCAGACGGCGCGGGGCATGATGTATCAGGGAAAGAGCGAAACAGAGGCGCAGCAGATGGCTTCCATTTCCACCAAGGGCAAGGTGCAAGTGCAGGCAACTCTCGTCACCATAAAGGAGATGGCAGGATGGACAATCTATGCCTGTCTCATCTGTGCGCTCATAGTCGTTGTTGTGCCGTGGCCGAAGCGCGACATCAGCCGCGACACCAAGGAATGGCTCACGCACAAGGTGCTTAGCCCACCATCGTGGCGAGGAGAATAGTACAATTTTCTCCTCGTTTTCTTTGCTATTTGTTTTTTTTTCATTAATTTTGCATCCAAAATATATTAAGGAGAGAAAATTATGGAACAGAAACTATTGATTTACAATACACTGACGCGCACGAAGCAACTCTTTGAGCCAATCCACGCACCTAACGTGGGAATGTATGTTTGCGGTCCTACGGTTTATGGCGACCCACATCTCGGCCATGCCCGTCCCGCCATCACCTTCGACATACTATTCCGCTATCTGAAGCATCTTGGCTACAAGGTGCGCTACGTACGCAACATCACCGACGTGGGACATCTCGAGCACGATGCCGACGAGGGCGACGACAAGATAGAGAAGAAGGCACGACTGGAGCAACTGGAGCCAATGGAGATAGCACAGTATTACACCAACCGCTACCACGACGCCATGAAGGCTCTCAACGTGTTACCGCCAAGCATAGAACCACACGCCACAGGACATATTATCGAGCAGGAGGAACTGGTGAAGGAGATCCTTGCCAACGGCTATGCCTACGAGAGCAACGGAAGCGTGTATTTCGACATTGAGAAATACAACCACGACCACAAATACGGAATACTCTCAGGACGCAACCTCGACGATGTCATCAACAACAGTCGTGAGCTCGACGGGGTGGGAGAGAAACACAACCAGGTGGATTTCGCACTCTGGAAGAAAGCACAGCCAGAGCACATCATGCGCTGGCCAAGTCCTTGGAGCGACGGATTCCCCGGCTGGCACTGCGAGTGTACGGCAATGGGAAGGAAATACCTCGGCAAGAAGTTCGACATCCACGGTGGCGGCATGGACCTCGTGTTCCCTCACCACGAGTGTGAGATAGCACAGGCAGTGGCAAGCCAGGGTGAGCCGATGGTGAAATACTGGATGCACAACAACATGATTACCATCAACGGTCAGAAGATGGGCAAGTCGTTGGGCAACTTCATCACCTTGGAACAGTTCTTCACCGGTAGCCACGAGCTTCTGAAACAGGCTTTCAGCCCTATGGCGATACGCTTCTTCATTCTCTCTGCTCACTACCGGGGCACTGTCGATTTCTCCAACGACGCTCTCGTGGCAAGCGAGAAGGGGTTGGAAAGACTCATGAACGGACTTTCTGATCTCGACCGCATTCAGCCACAGGCGGAGTGCGACGCCCAAACCAAAAAGGTGGTGAAGGAACTGCGTCAGAAGTGCTACGACGCTATGAACGACGACCTCGCCACTCCATTGGTAATAAGCCACCTGTTCGAGGCTTGCTCGGTTGTGAACAAACTCATCGACCACAAGGCAACCATCTGCGCAGAATGTCTTGAGGAGTTGCGCGCCACTATGCGTCTTTTCGCTTTCGATATCCTTGGTCTTGCAGACGAGAAGGCTGCCAACAACGAGGCTCGTGAGGAAGCCTACGGAAAGGTTGTGGATATGGTTCTCGACCTGCGCTCAAAGGCCCGTGCCAACAAGGATTGGGCAACCTGCGACCAGATTCGCGATGCACTCAAGGCAGCAGGCTTTGAGGTCAAGGACACCAAGGACGGTTGTGTCTGGAAACTTAATGTGTAGTTAAAAGTATATGTTTCGATTATATGGGCGGACCAGTGTGTCCGCCCATATAATTGTCTGGAAACTTTAATTCTTTAATTCTTCAATTCTTTAATTTTTCAATTTTACATTTCCCCCTTCCGCTGTCGGATAACTTACCCTTGCGTGATAAATGGTCTTGAGTTTCTCGCTCATTACTGTTTTTGCGTATGTTATGTCGCGGAAAGTTATTGGACATTCGCGGAAGAAACCGTCGGTAACCATTCCGTCAACAAGGCGGTTCACAAGCTCACGTATCGACTTCTCGTTATACTCTTTCAGTGAGCGCGATGCAGCTTCAACGGTGTCAGCCATCATAAGTATTGCCTGCTCACGGGTGAAGGGATTAGGTCCGGGATAGGTGAATAGCAGGTCATCAACCTCCGCCTCTGGATTCTCATTTTTATATTTCACATAGAAATACTTTGCCTTGCCCTGTCCGTGATGTGTGCTAATGAAGTCGCGTATTATCGACGGGAGGTTGTTGCGCTCGGCCATCTTCAATCCTTCTGTCACATGGCTTATTATTATCTGCGCGCTCTCTATATACGATAACTCCTCATGTGGGTTCATGCCCGACTGGTTCTCTGTGTAGTAGATGGGGTTCACCATCTTGCCTATGTCGTGATACAAGGCTCCGGTGCGTACAAGCTGTGCCTTGGCTCCAATTTTCAGGGCAATTTCCGATGCCAGGTTGCTCACCTGTATTGAGTGCTGGAACGTGCCTGGAGCCACCTCGCTCATGCGGCGAAGCAATGGGTTGTTGGTGTTCGACAGCTCTATTAGCGTAATGTCTGATATAAAACCGAAGGTCTTCTCCATCAGGTAGAGCAGTGGATAGGCAAAGAGCAGCAACACACCGTTTATCATAAGGTAGTTGTAGTAGCTCATGTCAAACTCCGAGAATTCCGTCATGTTTATGAGGTCGAAGGCGAAATTCATCGCCATTGCCACTATGGTGACTATTATCGCCGTCTTGAAAAGTTGTGAACGGTATTGCAGGTCGCGCAGCGAATACACTGCCGCCATGCCCGCCATCACCTCCACCACGATAAACTCCAACGGGTGCTGGAGCATTACGGAGCAAATAAGTATCATAGTCAGGTGGGTAACTATCGCCGTGCGCGAATCCATGAACACACGTGTGAAAATTGCCACCATGGCGTATGGGAGGATATAGATGTGAGCTATGGTGTTGCGCACCATAAGTCCTGTCAACAACACGAAGAAGACGATGAGCGAATAGAGCATCGCCACGTTGCGTGCCTTCTCGAAATAGTCTTGCCTGAAAAGTGTCAGGTAGCAAGTGAAGAACGCAAGAATAAGTAACACGTAGAGAGTTTCGCCAAAGAGAGTCAGCTGCTGCTGCGTGGTGTTGCTGTTGCGCCTTTCGTTCTCTCTCTTGAACGACTCTATCGCCCTGTAGGCATATTCATCTACAATTTCTCCACGGTCGATAATCTTCTGCCCCTTCTGCGCCACTCCTGTTGCAAGCGGCACGCTGCTCAGTGCGTCCTGCAGGCTCTCGTCGCTGCGTTGCTTGTCGTAGATGATGTTGGGGGTTATATAGTTGTTGAGATTGCATTTCTGCAGGAGGCTCCTGTGCTGCTCCAGGGTGTTGTCGAGAAACAAATGCTCGTATGCCTTCTTGGTGGATAGGAAGCTCGCCATGGGAATCGACGTGGCGTTTTTGCCGCTTACGAGCCTTATTGTCTGCGTGGTGTCGGTGCCATACTTGCTGTAGTCGGCGGAGCTCACTATTCCCATTTGGTATATCTTGTGCAGGCGGTTGGCTATTATACTTATGTAGTCGTCGGGAAGCCCCGGTATGCCTTCGGAGAAGTCCGCCACGAATTTCCTCACCATGTTTCCCTCAGTCTCCTTATTGTAGTTGAAATACGGCTCGTACTCCTTCATCAGGCTGTCCTTCTCCTTCTTTATTGCTTCCTCCGATTTGTAGATTGGGAAGTCGAAAGGTGCCGTGAAGTCGGCGTATTTCCATGGCTTTCCTTGTTCTGCATAGAAATAGTTACGTCCGTCGCGTGGCATAAGCCATACGATCACTGCCACAGTGGCAAGAACAATGACACTGCGTAGAAAGATGTCGCGCCAAGAGATGTCCTCTCTGAAGTTAAAACTGCTCATTGTATGTGGTTTGTATCTTTTTCGAGGGCGAAAATACTAAAAAAATGGCAAAATAGCAAAGATAAATAAGAAAAAATGTTTAAAAGTGGATTTTATTTATTACTTTTGCACAAATTATTTTCTTATTACACCGAAATAAGCAAGAAAAATGGCAGAAAGAAGAGTCAGGGTGCGCTTTGCACCAAGCCCTACGGGGGCATTGCATATCGGCGGTGTGCGCACCGCACTTTACAACTACCTTTTCGCACGCCAACACGGCGGCGACATGGTGTTCAGAATCGAGGATACCGACTCCAACCGCTTCGTCCCCGGAGCTGAGGAGTACATCATAGAGTCGTTTCGTTGGCTCGGCATAAAGTTCGACGAGGGCGTTTCTTTCGGAGGCGACCACGGGCCATACAGGCAGAGCGAGCGAAGGGATATCTACAAGACCTATGTAAAGCAGCTTCTTGACAACGGAAAGGCATACATCGCCTTCGACACACCGGAGGAACTGGAGGCAAAGCGCGCCGAGGTGCAGAACTTCCAGTACGACGCCTCCACACGTCTCTCCATGCGCAACTCACTGTCGATGCCCAAGGAGGAGGTAGATAGGCTCATTGCCGACGGCAAGCAATATGTGGTGCGCTTCAAGATAGAGCCGGGAGTGCCTGTGCATGTCGATGACCTCATACGTGGCGACGTGCGCATCATGAGCGACATTCTCGACGACAAAGTGCTCTACAAGAGTGCCGACGAGCTGCCTACATATCATCTCGCCAACATTGTCGATGACCACCTTATGGAGATCTCCCATGTCATCCGTGGCGAGGAGTGGCTGCCCAGTGCACCGCTCCATGTGCTGCTCTACCAAGCTTTCGGCTGGGAAGACACCATGCCACGCTTCGCCCACCTGCCGCTACTGCTGAAGCCAGAGGGCAAGGGCAAACTGAGCAAGCGCGACGGCGACCGCCTCGGTTTCCCGGTGTTCCCGCTCGAATGGCACGACCCGAAGTCGGGTGAGGTTTCGTCGGGTTATCGCGAGAGTGGCTATTTCCCTGAGGCGGTAATCAATTTCCTTGCCTTCCTCGGTTGGAATCCCGGTACTGAGCGAGAGATATACAGCCTCGACGAGCTTGTGCCACTGTTCGACATCAGCAAGTGTAGCAAGGCTGGAGCACGTTTCGACTATCAGAAAGGCATCTGGTTCAACCACGAGTACATACTGCAGAAGTCGGCAGACGAGATAGCCGCCATCTTTGCGCCCATGGTAAAGGAACATGGTGTTGACACCACATTGGAGCGTGTAACACAAGTGGTGGAGATGATGAAGGACCGCGTCAGCTTCGTAAAGGAGCTCTGGCCTCTCTGCTCCTTCTTCTTCGTGGCACCTACGGAATACGACGAAAAGACGCGCAAAAAGCGCTGGAAAGAAGACTCTGCACAGGCAATGTCCGAACTTGCCGATCTTCTCGAAGGGCTTGACGACTTCTCCATAGAGACACAGGAGAAGGCAGTGGAGCAGTGGATAGAGCAGAAGGGCTACAAGCTCGGCAACATCATGAACGCCTGGCGACTCACCCTCGTTGGCGAGGGCAAGGGACCTGGAATGTTCGACATTTCCGCCTTCCTCGGCAAGGAGGAGACACTACAGCGAATGAGACGTGCAATAGAAACTTTGGGCTAACCGTATGCTTTACAATCTGGCGATATACTTCTATCTCTTGGGCGTGGTCATAGCCAGCTTCTTCAGCAAGAAAGTGAGGAAGATGTGGCGTGGCGAGCGTGAGGCGTTCGACGTGCTGAAACGCAACGTTGACCCCAAGGCGAAGTATGTATGGTTCCATGCCGCCTCGCTCGGCGAGTTCGAGCAGGGACGCCCCATCATGGAGAGACTTAGGGCGCAGCATCCTGAATACAGGATTTTGCTCACCTTCTTCTCCCCCTCAGGCTATGAGGTGCGCAAAAACTATGAGGGAGCCGACATCATCTGCTATCTCCCGCTCGACACTCCCATCAATGCCATTCGCTTCCTGAGGCTCATACGCCCCGTAATGGCGTTCTTCATAAAATACGAGTTCTGGTACAACTACCTACACATCCTCAAGCATCGCAACATTCCTACCTACAGCGTGTCAAGCATCTTCCGTCCCGACCAGATTTTCTTCCGTTGGTATGGCAGACACTACGCTGGAGTCCTGCGTTGCTTCACCCATTTCTTTGTGCAGAACGATCAGAGCCGCCAGTTGCTTGCTAAAATCGGCATCACCCATGTCAGTATCACTGGCGACACACGATTCGACCGTGTGCTGCAAATCAAGGAACAGTCGAAACAACTGCCCATAGTGGAGGCGTTCAAACAGGGAGGCAGGGTGTTTGTGGCAGGAAGCAGCTGGCAACCCGACGAGGACATATTCATTCCTTGGTTCAATGCCGACGACAGTTGGCGGATAATCATAGCTCCACACGTCATCTCAGAGGAGCACCTCCAGCAGATTGAGCAGAAACTGCAGATGCCCACAGTGCGCTACACCCATGTCACACCGGAAGAGGCAGCCAAGGCACGATGCCTCATCATCGACTGCTTCGGACTTCTTTCGAGCGTCTATCACTACGGAGAGGTGGCATACGTTGGAGGAGGTTTCGGCGTGGGCATCCACAATGTGCTTGAGGCTGCCGTGTGGGGAGTTCCCGTAATTTTTGGCACCAACAACAAGCACTTCCAGGAAGCCCAGGGCCTAATGGCTTGTGGAGGAGGATTCGAGATAGCCAACGAGACAGACTTCAGCAAACTAATGACAAACTTCGCCGAAGACAAACACTACCTCAGTTATTGTGGCGGCAAGTCGGCAGAGTTTGTCAACAGTCAGGCAGGAGCCACCAATGCCATCCTAAAGGAAATAAGTCTCTAATCCTTATCTTATAATTCTTAACTCTTAATTTTTTTATATATCCCGTGGCACTAATAAAATCTATAAAAGGACTGACACCAAAATGGGGTCGAGAATGTTATTTCAGTGAGAATGCAACCATTGTAGGAGAAGTGACAATGGGCGACGAGTGTTCAATATGGTTCAACGCCGTGGTACGAGGCGATGTCGCCCCAATCACCATTGGCAACCGCACCAACGTGCAGGACGGAGCCTGCATACACGTCACCAACACCACAGGTCCAACAGTGATAGGCAACGACGTAACCATAGGACACAATGCCACAGTGCATGCCTGCACCATCCACGACGGCGCGCTCATAGGCATGGGAGCAACACTCCTCGACCACTGCGACATAGGTGAGGGAGCTGTAGTGGCAGCAGGAGCCCTCGTTCTTCAGAACACCAAGATTGGACCTCACGAGCTTTGGGGCGGAGTGCCCGCAAAGTTCATCAAACATACAAAGCCCAACCAGGCAGAGAGCTTTGGCAGCCACTATGTGGAATACTCAAAATGGTATCTTGAGGAACAACAATAGTTCAAGTCAACAGCAATATAGCGAGTTAGAACGTGAGTTCTCATTTCCTCAGTGTGAATAAAGGTTGATTTTTAACTGTAACACTGTTACGTGTTACGCATAGGAAGCGTTCACGTTACAGTGTTACAGTTTTTTGTCCCCCAAAATCTTTACAAACGTCTCGAAATCGTCTCGAAGGCATACCGAAACCATCACGAAGGAAGCCGAAGTACAAAAAATATACAAACCCTTCAAACCCTTCAAACTCCTCAAACCTTTTACTGACAACTGGATGCCCTTTGAACACGAGTGTTCCATAACTGTTGGGACGGTTGTCCCATACCTATGGAACGCTCGTCTCAAAGGGCATGGAACGACCGTGTTCAAAGGGTTCTTATTCCTCGCTTGAGCATCGCAAAAAATCGACAAGTCGATATAGCGGAATCGACAAGTCGATATTGCCAAATCCACTTGTCGATTTTATGGATTCCTAATATCGTGTTATCTGCCACCAAAATAACTTTTTTCAACCACATATAAACTATATAAATTTCGGAAAACACCATTTTTTGAGCACTTTTCCCGTCTCTTCTGCCACCTCTGCCACCCCTCTGCCACCCCTTCAACTCTCTGTATATCTGACGATTGCACCGTTTTGGTGGCAGGTGGCAGATAAAAACGCAAAATCATAGTATAGAGTGTAGTATGAGTGCAAATAACGTTGCCGTTTATAACGAGAGGCAATAACACTAAAAAAATGTCAATCTGCATGGGTAAAATTAAAAATAATCAACATTCGGAAGTATGAATCCGCCTCTAATCCGCCTCAAGTAGGGGCGGACCCATGTGTCCGCCCAACGCCGTGAGGCGTTTTGGCTGCCTAAAATGTCATCCGAGCCGCGTTATGCGTTCACCGCTGCCAAAAGCCCTTTGGGACCACGGACTTACATAAAGTAAAGTCCCTACGAGGCGGACGTAAACATTGCTATCTACAACATTACCTTCCGAAATTTGAGTAAATGAAGATAAAAGGAGACAAGTGAAGTATGTGTCACGGCTCACAATAGCAGAGAAATACTCATTGCCTTTGGTGCATTGATTTAACGACTAACCCAAATACCAATTCACTATGTTATCATGCAAAAAACATTAAAATGCTTGCAGAAATGAAACTGCCAAATTATTCGGTGACTTTTTTATTCCTCAGCATCATTTTCCTTTGTTTGACACAACTAAAGGCGGAATGATATACTTCCATCGATTTAGCCATCCATGTTACGCCTTTCGGCGTTGGGCGGACACTTGGGTCACGCCCCTACTGTCGGGAGAGATAGGCGTTTTTTAGGCGAGATGCGGGTGAAACACTCGTATCCCCAGTATGGAATCGGGTACAGTGGAACACCTGTTTTATTGGTACAATAGACAGCATAATGGCTGAAACAGGAGAATTTTGCCAAAAACCCTTCACCCTTCACTTTGGCGATGTAAGTTGTTGATTATAAGCACCATGACTGAGTGAAGGGTTGTTTTAACCCTTCACCACCCTTCACTGCCCTTCACCGAGTTCTGGTTGGCGTTCCCACGATGACGTATTGCAGAATCGGTATTGATTGATTTACGAAATCTGCGACAAAATCAACAAGAACTATTAATCTGAAGATGAAAATCGGTGAAGGGTGGTGAAGGGTGGTGAAGGGCTGCGACAACCCTTCACCGATTCAACCTATTGATACTGTGATATTTACGTCCAAAAAGTGAAGGGTGAAGGGTTCACCTCAAACGTGTGTTTTTTCTGTGCGTTTGTCGTCCGAAGCCTTTAGATGTTCGTCCGAAGGCTTCTGATGTTCGTCCGAAGCCTTCTGACGAACATCAGAGGACTTCGGACGAAGATTGGAAAGAAGAATTAAGAATTAAGAACCTGCCTTAAACAATTTCTGAGCGAAGAAGTAGAGGCTTTCGCGCCATACGGGCCACGTGTGTCCGCCAGGGGTCTCGTAGTAGCTGTGCTTGATACCCATTTGGTCGAAGCGCTCGCGCATCGCCTTGCAGTTTTCGTAGGCAATGTCTTCCTGTCCACCCATGGTGAGATAGAACAGTCGGAACTGCTTGTTGTAATAGTCCGGACGTTCCTTTAGCTTTGCATAATATGACTCACCGGAACTGTTTGCCATAAACGGCTGGGGATTCTTAAACCATCCGCTGCTGAACACGCCGACATAACGGAAAAGCTCAGGATGCATGATGGAAGTGTTGAGTGTCTGTATGCCTCCCATAGACAATCCTGCCAATGCACGGCTGTCGGCAGTGGTGAGAGTGCGGTAGCGGCTTTCAACGAGAGGAATGCCGTCGGTGAGAAGCTCGGCTGCGAAATCCTGAGAGTTGCCGTCCATCATGGCTACTATCATCGGCTCAGCCTTGCCCTCGGCAATGAGGTTGTCGAGAATGATGTCGGTCAAACCCTGGTTGCACCATCCGCGCTCGTCCTCGCCACCGCCATGCTGCAGGTAGAGAACGGGATAACGCTTGCCGCTTGTGGCATAGTCGGCAGGAGTATAGACATAGATGTTTTTCCACTGTCCGGTGACCTTCGACTGATAGCGTACGCGGCTTACCTCGCCGTGTTTCACGTCTGCCTTCAGCTTGTAGCGTTCGGCTTTCTCGGCTGGATAAGGTATCTCCACACCACTGGTCATCATGCTGCAACCATAGAACGACTCGCTTGCTGGGTCAGCCACCTTCACTCCATCTACCACGAGAAAATAATAGTGGAAACCTTCCGACTGCGGTTCGGTTGTGCAGGTCCACACGCCGTCGTCTCCTTTCTTCATATCGTAGAGTTTGCCAAGGTCTATCTGTACCTTCTGGGCACTTGGGGCTTTCACTCTGAACTCCACTCTTCCGTCTTGCAGCACTCTGGGATATTCTTGGTTGCGTATGTTAAGTGCCGAAGGTTGAGGCAGTTTCGTTTCCTCCATGCCTGCCTGACGCTGGAAGAAGTTCACCATGCTTTGGAAGGTCTCGGCATTGAAGGTCACTGGTCCATGGTTGCCGTTGGGCACAGTGATGAAGTCTTCAAGACGGCCGGCATCCTTCAGTGCCTTGGAGAAATACTCGCTCTGGCAATATGGCACCACAGGGTCAGTATCACCATGGATGACGAGGAACTTCGGGTCTTTCTTGTCGATATACGACATAGGGTTCATGGCACGAACCATGTCGGGATTTTCTGCCGACGGACCGCCTATGATCACAGCCTCCGGCGAATTGGCGTCCTTGTATGTCTCGCAACGCTCCATACGGCTCATGTCGATAGGTCCAAACCAATCCACCA
>CALZDK010000052.1 GCA_945637645.1 uncultured Prevotella sp. | reverse complement strand
CGGTACGGCGTAAGTCGCTGCGCGAAATTAAAGATTAAAGAATTAAAAAAATTAATGGCAAAATCAGCGGAAATATGTCGTTCCGACATTGGGCGGACACATGGGTCCGCCCCTACAACCGGAACATGTACATTTAATTTTGAAACCGACAATCGGAACATGTACGTTATTTACTATTTACAGCTTGCTTCTTGCCATTAACTATGTATAAGCCTGAAGCAAGGCCTTTGGTAGCTTCGCTATTGTCAACCACAGTGTCGAACGTGCGGAGCAATTTGCCGCTGATGCTATACACTTTTGTAGCGCCTGTCGCCGCTGCCTCAAACTTGCTGATGCCTGTTGTGGTGAACGTTCCACGATAGCCTATTGAGTCGTAGTAGCCGCCTTCCTTGTATTCGTAGTCTCCAGTCTGTGGTGAACCGTTGGCAGAGAATATTATTCCCGTTGGAGTCCCCTCCGACGAGTCTGGACCGACCCATTTCCATACTGCATTGCCATTGTCGGCAGTTCCCACCTTGGTGCATTTCACTCCAGGCCAGTTGCCTCCTGTAAAATTCTTCTTGTCGTTCCAGCACCAGCAGTATATGTCTTTGCTGCCCCAGGATGAGGGTACTTCAAAGAAAGCATACATCTTGCCTTCCTCCGGAGTGCAGCAGTCTGGCATCTTGAATGTTTCCTCCTCGGACTTTATGTCCTCAATACCGCTGATGTCCAATGCGTTATCAACATAAATGCTGTACATCTTTCCCTCGGTGGCGAGTTTGAAGCCCGTAGTGCTCACGCTTGGAGCGTTGCCAAGCACGAGGAGCACAGTTCCCTTGTCGCCCTTCACCTTCACGTAGTAGCCTGCGTCCTTCTGTCCGCTTTCGAGTATCTCGCTCGTGTTTGCTATTTCCGCTTTCTTGCGCACGAAAACCATCTTCTTTATGGCAGTCTTGTAGGCTGTCCAGTGGTTAAGGAACACACATGGAGTGCCTGGCATTGTCAAGATGTAGGCGTTGGCAGCCTCAAGGTTTGCCTTGCACTTGTTGTTGTCGCGATATGTGTCGTGGTTATCCACAAAAGTCACCGAGTATCGCTTGTAGTTTTTATTGGAGGCAAGGCTCTCGCCGTTGAGCCGGCTCCATGTCCCGCTGCCTATGGCATCGTTGATATAATATTTCAGCGGGAAGTCGAAGGCTGCACTTTGTATTACGCCTTCCTGCTTTGTGCCGTTAATCCAATTCTTCACCAACGCCACATTTCCGTCCCAATATTCTCCGACGGAATAGGTAGGTTTTGCGGTGGCATTGTAGAGTCCTGTGTATTTTGGTGCGTAGCCTTTAACAAAATCGTAGCGGAATCCCTCATAGCCCACATCGTTTTTCAGGAAGTCGAGATAGGCGTTGACGTTTTTCTGTACGTTGTCGCTCGTATGGTCGAGGTCTCGCGCTCCGTCCCATTTCTCGCCGGTGTCGGCGGCTCCTGTCGGGTTATAGCCTTTCGAGGCACACTCGTCGTCCTTGCAGATGTCTGACAAACCGAGCTGGAATGTCTCGCCCTTATAGGTCTCGGCAGGGAAATCAACCCACGAATCTTCAGCGCCAATGCCGTTTCGGTGGTTTATTACAATGTCGGCAATGAAACCGACACCCTTGTCCTTATAGGTCTTTATCATCGACCGCAGCTGATCCTCGGTTCCGAAGGCGCAGTCTTGCTTGAACCAATAAACGGGGTGATAGCCCATGTTCATTGTCATGCTGCCAGCGTATGCGGAGTTTGGAACCCAGATAAGGTCAAAATAGTCGGCGATTTCGTCTGCCTGACTCTCTAATTGTGGCCACTGCGACTCGCTGTAAGAGTCCCATGCAAAGCCTTGCAGCATGACTCCCTTATAGTCTGCCGGCCAACCCTGTGCCGACACTTGCAGCACTGTGAGCAATGTGATAAATGTAGCGTAAATCTTTCTCATTTCTTTTCGGTCTTTAATTACTGCTGCAAAGATACACAGTCCTCATCATCCCCACCTCCTTTTCACTCACAATTAACGCATTATGGTTGTGCAATCGATTGCATTAAAACCACCACGACTGGCAAAATCCGCAGAATTATGTCGTTCCGACATTGGGCGGACACATGGGTCCGCCCCTACAATTGGGACATGTACGTTTAATTATGGATACCTACAATCGTGGTTTGTCGAACCTACAGATAATAACCAACCCGATGCAAACGTTTGCGCAACAACAAGATAGTTTTTTTTCATAAAAAATTGCATGGCAACGAAAAACATCTTACCTTTGCACTGAAAAAAGAAAAATGTTGGTTTTTTGGTAATTGAAGAAAAACAAATAGGTAGTACTTTTTATTAGGTAATTAGGTATATGTAGGATAATGTAGTGAGTTAGTTTTTTTAAGGTTGAAAAAGGGATGTTGAGACAACATCCCTTTTTTCATTTCTTTACCACTGCCCTCACGGCAAACCATGCGTGCATCAGTGCCGTGGTGAAAGCGCCGTAATGACATTGCATCACCCTGTAGCGTTCCTTCAACGAGTCCCGATGGTGCTTGGTGGTCTGTCCCTCCTGGGTGTAGTTCACCACCACGGAATCTACATAAGCGAGCCCCGCCCCCATTCTTTCAGCCTCCTTCATCACCCTTATGCACCAATCCACGTCGGCAGAATAGCGGTAGCGTGTGTCGTAAGGAACGGTGCGGGCAATGTCGAGGCGGGCATAAAAAGCCTGATGGCAGACAAGCATTCCCTTGCGGAACGAGCGCCACGTGAGATTCCTTGGCGGCGCAAGGCGACGGTGGCGCAGAAAGTTTCCGTCGTTGTCAACAATGTCCGTATCGCCATAGATCACCGCCGGCAGCTGTTGCCGGCTCTTTCCTGTCAGACTTCTCGAGACTATGGTGTCCAAAACATTAGCATTGGGGAAGAAGTCGCCGGCGTTGAGGAAACAGATGTAGTCGCCCGATGCTTGTCGCAGTCCCTTGTTCATGGCATCGTAGAGTCCGTTGTCCGGCTCGCTCACTATCCTCACCTCGTGTCCGTTCTGTGCTGCGTATGACCGTTGCATATAGTCTTGCGCCACAGAGAGCGTGGAGTCGGTTGACGCTCCGTCGATGATGATATGCTCTATGTCGCGATAGTGCTGTGAAAGCACGCTCTCCACTGTTCTCGGCAGGAAAGCCTCCGCGTTGTATGTTATCGTTATTATTGAGAATTTCGTCATATCCTGTATCTCTTGAAAGCTATGGCTTGGTTATACACCTCGATATATCTCATTGCCACGCTGTGTTGCGAATACTTCATGCTCACCTTTCTCACCGCCTCTCTCGACAGTTCTTCATGGCGCGACGGGTCAAGACACCACTCCATGCCCTCCGCCAGGTCATCGGCATCGCGAGGTGTCGCTACATATCCGTTGCGTCCGTGGTCTATCATCTCCGGTATGCCTCCCACCTTAAATCCCACGCAAGGCACTCCACACGCCATTGCCTCCATGATGGTGTTGGGCAGGTTGTCCTCGAGCGAGGGAAGCACGAAAAGGTCGGCGGAATTGTATATCGAGACAATGCGGCGCTCGTCGCTCACATAGCCAAGCGGGAAAGTGGACAGCGGAAGTTGCTCGGCAACGTCTTCGGCATGGCCTCCGAGTATTGCCACCACGGTGTCATCAACCGTCTCAGGCCTGCGTGCCACGAGTCGGTCCAAGGCTACGGTGAGAAACTCCATTCCTTTGCGCTTGTCGGTAACCTTCTGCGACACGAAGAGAATCACGCGCTTGTCAAGCGGCAAGCCTGTCGCCATGCGTGCCTCACGCTTGTCGGTTGGGCAGAACACTCGTGTGTCTATCGGATTGGGGATGTTTGTCACGTTCTGTCCCACGAGCAGTGCACTGCGCTTCGCCTCTCCCTCAAGCCATTTGCTGCAAGCCACAAACATGATGTTGCGGTTGGCGAGCATGCGTTTCTTCGCGTTCCACACCTTTGCCGCAATATCGTTGTCGAATCCGCCGCCTGGCAGCAACTGGCAGTTGTGGCAATGCGACTTGAAATAGTTGCAGCCTCGCGAGTAGTGGCAAATGGACGATGCGGGCCAGATGTCGTGCATGGTCCATACCACAGCCTTGTTGGAGTCAAGAATCTTCCTTATGCCTTTCAGCGAGAGCATTCCCTGGTTTATCCAGTGCAGGTGTATGATATCTGCCTCGCGGAACTCCCGCAGTCGGGTGATGTCCGCGCCGGCGTTGGCAATGTCTATCTCGAAGAGGTGGTTTTTGCTGAAATGGGTGTGGAAGAACACTATGAGACGCTCCCAAAGGAAAGCCCACTGCCGCCATAGTGTCTGGGGCAGCCCCACTACAGTGATATCGTCCGAGACCTTGTCGCGGACAAGCATCTTCGCTTTCACGCCGTTGTTGTTCAGCGCATCCAAAAGTCTGTTGGCGGCAACAGCTGCGCCTCCTGTCTTTTCACTCGTATTGACTATAAGTACTCTCATTGTTTTCGCTGTTTGACTCCTGCTTTTCTGCAAAAGTACAACATTATCGCCAAAGGACAAAAGTTTTTTTGAAGTTTTTTGGGAAATAATGGTATTTTTTCGTATCTTTGCGCACAAAATTATGACGAAAGACCAAACATTCATGCAACGATGCCTTCAACTGGCACAGAACGGACAACGCAACGCCCGACCAAACCCTATGGTCGGGGCCGTGATAGTGTGCGGCGACCGTATCATAGGCGAAGGCTATCATGTGCGTTGCGGCGAGGGGCATGCCGAGGTCAATGCCTTCGCTTCCGTGAGGCAGGAGGACGAACCGCTGCTCAGCCAATCCACCATCTATGTGAGCCTTGAGCCATGCGCCCATTACGGCAAGACACCGCCTTGCGCCGAACTTATAGTAAGGAAAGGCGTACGCCGCTGTGTGGTGGGCTGCATCGACCCCTTTGCCAAGGTAAGCGGCCGTGGTGTGGAAATGTTGCGGGAGGCAGGCATAGAGGTCACAGTGGGAGTGCTGGAGAAGGAGTGCCGGGAGTTAAACAGGCGTTTCTTCACCTTCCATGAGAAGCGCCGCCCATACATAATACTGAAATGGGCGCAGTCTGCCGACGGTTTCATCGACAACGGCGGCAAGGCTTTTGCCTTCTCCACGCCATTCACCCGAATGCTCGTCCACAAACTCCGCAGCGAGTGCGACGCCATACTTGTAGGCAGGACAACGGCGGAGAGAGAGAATCCACGCCTCGACGTACGCCTATGGTCGGGCGAGAGTCCCTTGCGCCTTGTTCTTGACCGCAACAACCCATGCTTTGAGGGCATGGACACCAGTAGCCCTAT
Organism: uncultured Prevotella sp.; assembly: GCA_945637645.1. Lineage (GTDB taxonomy): Bacteria > Bacteroidota > Bacteroidia > Bacteroidales > Bacteroidaceae > Prevotella. The sequence goes on along the minus strand of CALZDK010000052.1, from coordinate 5,655 downwards.
ACTACCGCAACTCATGTCGCATCTCTACGAGAGGCAAGTGCAGTCGTTGCTTGTAGAGGGTGGAGCCGCCACGCACCAGTCGTTCATCGACGCCGGGCTGTGGGACGAGATACGCATAGAAGTGTCGCCGGTTCTCGTTGGCAACGGCACAAGGGCGGCAAGGATTCCTGAGGATGCAAGAACAAAAAAAACCGAGGCCATTGATGGCAACAGAATAGTCTGGGTAGTTAGATAAAAAATGAACACAAGAGGACACATAAGGCTTTTGGCTTTCAAGTTGGTGCTTATTGGCATCATCAGCATTTTTGTGTCCATAGACTTGGCTGCCCAAAACAATCCTTTCAAGATAGACGACAAGCTGTATGACTACTACAGGCGTGCCTCCAACATGAAACGCTACAAGAAATGTCTTGCCATAGCCGACACAATGTACAACATGTCGGTGCTTAGCGGCGACAAGAAAGCTGTATGTCTTGCCCTTTCACTCTACGTCAACCACTACAACATAACAAGGGAGGACACGGAGTTTTACAACGCTGTGGAACGCTTGGCACGAGAGGCAGAGAGAAGCGGACAGATGAAATACTACTATTTCGCACGCTCGTCGAAAATAACATACGAGATAAACAAAAACCACTTCCTCATTGCGCTCCAGGAAACGGAGAGCCTGAGAAAGCAGGCCGTCTTGGACAACAACTACTACGGACAAATGATAGCCATAAGGGCGCTTGGCAACATCTATATGGTGACACGCAACTATGAGATGGCGGAAAAATATCTCAAGGAGTCGCTCGACATCATGATAAACCACTTGCCCGACCAAGACCACAGTGCCGCCTACATGCGACTGTCAACATGCCATTTGCTGCAATACAAGCTGAAAGAGGCAATAAAGGCTGGCGAGACAGGCTTGGCACTGGTGAAGAACCCAAACAACTATTTCTCCATACTTAACATATTGCTGAAAGCATACTTTGAGGCAAAGGAATATGACAAATACAACAAGGTTTACGACCACTACAAACAATATATCGAAACACAGGGCTCTTCGGTGGAGAAAAAGCACCTGCAAGTGTTGAAAGAACTGACAAAAGGCAACACGGACGAGGCGGCAAGGATAGCCTATGGTGACTCCAAGACACCTGGCGTAGCAACAGCGACCAAGCTGATGGTAGCAAGGGGCGAGTATCGGGAGGCATTGAACGCTGTCAGGAAATTCAACAGAACAAGAGACTCTGCGGATATCAACGAGTCACCCGCATTGCAGATTTCCGAGATCGATGCCTCGTTGGAGAAAGGCAAACTGAACCTCAACAGGCTGCGACTGGAGTACGAGATGGCACAACAACTGCTGCAACAAAGTGCTGCCGAAGCAGAGCTTGAGGCACAGAAGAAAGCTAACATCACCATGCAACTCTCCAACGACTCGCTGCTCATAGCTCGCATGAAGGCAGACAGCCTAAGAACCGTGAACGAGCATGCCACACACGACATGGAACTCTCAATAATGAAATCCGAGGCACACACAAGGCACATAATTTCATTGGTTGCATGGCTCGCATTTATCATCGTGCTAAGCTACGCCACAGTGGCTTACATCAGAAGCAGGCTACACCTTAGGAAACTCAACACAAAGAACCAGGAACTGACCGAGGCTCTCGACCAAGCCCAGGAACTGGAAAGAATGAAGTCGGCATTCACCAAGAACCTCAGCCACGACATACGCACTCCACTCAACGCCGTGGTGGGATTCTCTGAACTGATGCTCAACGGTGAGGGACTCAGCGAGGAAGACAAGGCAGAGATAAAAGACAAAATAGAAGAGAGCTCCAACGTGCTTACCACCATAGTAAACGACGTGCTGCAACTGTCGTTCATAGAGAGCGGCAGGCAAAAGGTGGAGAAGAAGGAATGTGGGCTGAACGAGATAATCAACAACTCCATAAGCGACATTACCGAAGGGGAGAGGAACGGCAAGGCAATAGACTGCGAGGGCAACGCCGACATAATGCTAACCACCGACAAGAAACTGTTGGAAACCGCCCTGATCCACGGGCTGAAATTCGCCCTCAACCACACCAGTGCCAAGGGGATAAACCTGCGGACAGGCGTTTCAGACAACAATGCAGACATAAGCATAGAATACGACATTGACCCAAAGACGGAATGTGACAATCGCGCTCTCACGGGCAACGCCACGTTGTCGGGCGATATGGAGGCATACAAAATGTCGCTCTCTGTAAGCAGGGCTGCCGTAAGGAAACTGGCAGGAACGATAAGCTTTCAGAAGACTCGTTGCGACAAGGCACGGATATTGCTCAACATCCCGGTGAAAACCATCATTGCAGTGGTGATCACCACCGCTGCCCTACTCTGTCCTCTGTCTGCCAAGGCACAATTCACCAAGCAGAAACTGGAACCAGAGATATACAAAATCTACACTGAGGCACAAAACAACCGCGACCTGCCCTTAGGTCTGAAAAAGGCGCGCGAGGTGTACAAGATAGGACTGGAGAGAGGCGACAAATACATACAATGCGTGGGACTCGGAGTTGAGCTTCAGCACCATGTCATGAACAGCAACGACAAGGAGGCGTTCAGTGCCATAAGACAGATACAACGCTTGGCGACAGACATTCACGACACCTTATATTATTATATGGCATTTGGCAACGAGGTGGCTATTCACCTCAACAACCACCACACGCTAAGGGCACTGAAATGCTGTCTCGAACTGCGCGACAAGGTGGACAACAGCGACGACCACTTCGGACAATACACATGCTACAGGATGTTGGGCAACATCTATCGTGTGAGGAAAAACCACGAACAAGCGTGCCAGTGGTACATCAAGGCACTGAAAATGTTCAAACAGTACTCAATAAAGCACGACCCTACAATGTCGATACTGAGGGTGGCTACGCTGAAAAGAATAATGTACGACTACGAGGGGGCAAGAAAATACATCGACGAGGCACGAAATATACCAAACATTGAGCGATACAAGTATCTGATCAACTTGGAGGAAGCATATCTTGCCTTCGAGAAAAACGACACCTCGACGTTCAGGAAATTCCACACCCTTGCCATGAGACAGAAAGAGAAGCACGGCTTCCGCTATCCTGAGAAGGAGGGATTGCTGGAGGCTATGAACCTCGTGTTCGACAATCGTATGGAGGAGGCAAACACACTCGCCAAGGAGAAACTTACAGAAAGCGAATATCGGCATCTTGCAACAGTCATACTCACCAACATGGGAGACTGGAAAGAAGCCATGACCTCCTACAACGCCGAGAGGGAACTGTTCTTAGCGGAAAGGGCAAACGTGTTTGAGGCAGACAAGGCTGAGATGAAAGAGCTGATAGGCAACAACGAGCTTGAGGCAAACAACATGAGACTGAGGCTTGAGGCAGCAAGACTGGAAATAGAGCACAACAAAGCAGTGGCGGAGCTGAACAAATATGAGGAGACACAACGCCAGCTCCTCGCCACCAACAACCAGCTCGCCATATCGAAGATGAAAGCAAACAAACAGTTAGAGAGCACTTTCGGCAAGCGCAACGCCATGATCAGGAAACAACATACGGCTGACGCAAGACAGGCTACGGTGACTATTGCCCTTGCAGTGTTTTTCACGCTTCTCGTTGTTGTGGTGTCGATGCTCTACAAGAGGGCTTCGAGAATAAACGCAAAGAGGCTGAGGGCGAAGAACGCCGAACTGGAGGAAGCCCGCAAGCGCGCAGAGGTCTCAGACAAGATGAAGAGCATATTCATACAAAACATGAGCCACGAGATACGCACTCCGCTCAACGCCATTGTGGGATTCTCGCAACTGCTGCTAAATCCCGACATGGAGTTTGGCAAGAAAGAGCGTGAGGACTTTGGGCGCATAATACGCACCAACTCCGAGCTCCTTACAACCCTCGTTGGCGACATCATATCAATATCAGAGTTGGAGAGCGGACGCTACTCGACACACTTGCAAAAGGAATCTGTAAACACCATTTGCAAAAACTCGCTACAAACGGTTATCCACAGGGCGAAGCAAAGCGTAGCCATGGTTTTCGACAAACAGCTCGACGACGACTTTACCATTACCACCGACGCGCAGCGTGTCTGCCAAGTACTGATAAACTTCCTTACCAACGCCATAAAATATACCGAGAAAGGCAGCATAACCATAAGCGCAAAGGCAGACGAGGATACAAAAACGGTTACGTTCTCAGTCACAGACACCGGTATCGGCATTCCCCTCGACAAGCAGAAAGACATCTTCGAGCGTTTCATGAAACTCGACGATTTTCACCAAGGCACAGGTCTTGGCCTCAACATCTGCCATCTCATTGCCGAGAAACTCGGCGGCGAAGTAGGAATAGACCCAACCTACACCGCCGGTTCCCGCTTCCTTTTGAAATTGAAGAATTAATACTCATTAATATCAGTTTCTCATGTGCTCAACTTGAATCATTAATTACAGCATGTTTCTACTGATAGTACAAATTGTGAGAATTTCGGCAGATTTGATGAAATAAATTATGAGAATTTCGGCAAAATGGCTTAAAATGTGAGAATTTCGGCATTTTTAACCAAATAAAATGTGAGAATTTCGGCAGATTGTTTTATCTTTGCCGACAAAATTGCTGATAGTTGTCAAGCGTGGTGGAGCAAGGCAAGAAAGACCGGGTGGAGGAAATCATACAAGACATGGAAGACTCACAGGTGGTGATGATAGCCCATCATAGCAACGCCCCCTCTGTGGGAATGCCGCTACACGAGGATTCTGATAGATATAAGATGTATCTCAACGACACGGGGCTGTTCATCACATTGGCATTCAAGGACAAGGACATAACGGAGAATATAATTTATCAGAAATTGCTTAATGATAAGTTGGCGGCAGACTTGGGGTACGTATATGAGAATGTCGTTGCCCAGATGTTGAAGGTTTCCGGCAACGAACTGTTCTATCATACATGGCCTACGGAAAGCGGCAAACACAATTATGAAATTGATTTCCTCCTGTCACGAGGCAACAAGGTATGCCCTATTGAGGTAAAGTCGTCTGGTTACAAGACCCACGCCTCCTTGGACTCATTTATGAGAAAATATTCTGATAGGGTGGCGCAAGGCTATTTGCTTTATACAAAAGACATGCGCAATGACAACGGAATTCTGTTGACACCTGTGTTCATGACAATGTTCCTGTAGTTATCCCGAAGCAATAGTGCCGATAAACCCGGTGCGCACCTCCTCGCTTGGGAAGTCGAGCAGATAGGTGTTTGGAGGTTCTCGTCTGCCAACTTGAAAACGCTGTATATAGCTTTCTGAATAATAATGAATAATGTGTCAAAAATGGGCTTCAAACTTGCATTTTTCTTATCATTTTCAGAAAAACAACCACAAAATCATTGAAATCTTTCGTAAATGAAATTTATTCCAATAATTCTTGTTATATTTGCACCATAAATACTACGAATATGGAAGTAAGGCAGAGTTCAAACTTGTTTTGAAAATTCTGCCATGGCGATAAAAGGTAGGATGAAATCCAATACATGCAGCGGCTCATCAGCGATGTAGTGACAGGACAAATAAAAGTATGTTAAGTATGACGCAAGAGAACAAAGACATATTGCTTAAACTGCTGAAGCAACACAA
>CALZDK010000051.1 GCA_945637645.1 uncultured Prevotella sp. | reverse complement strand
TAATTATCGCAGTGCTTATGGCGGAGGCTACCTTGGCCTTCGCCCAAGCACCTTTAGGCAGGTTTAAGGATTATGCCATCGACGGGAGCACGGTGACGGTCAGAGGCGAGACGGGACGAGTGGAACTGACCGCCTACAACAATGCCATCGTGAAGGTGCTCTCGCTACCCAACGGCACACAGCGGCAGGAGCGGCGCACGGTGAGCGTGGCGATGGAGCCGTTAGGCGAGTTCACCGTCAGTGCCGACAACGACACCCTGCTCTGCCTCAGCACAGGGAACCTTGACGTGGAAGTGAGCAAGGCAGACTGCCACCTGCTGTTCCGCCGCCCCGACGGCACGCCCGTGCTTCAGGAGAAAGCGCCCATGGACAACGCCTCTGAGGAGAAGAACATCAGCTTCGTGCCAAGCAGCCTCGACAAGGCTTTCTTTGGCGGAGGCTACAACAGCCAGAAGGCAAACATCGACAACCAGCCCATCACCATGGACAACAAGCCACACTTCTCGTGGAACTCCAGCTCGTTCGTCGAGGGAAACATCTGCGTGCCGTTCGTCCTCTCAACCAATGGCTACGGACTCTATTTCGACAACCACCACCGCGGGGCAGTGCTCACGCCGTCATCTACGGAAGGCACTTCATACAAGACCCACAGCCCCTCGCCCGTGGCATACTATCTCATAGTTCCAGAAGGCAAAAACCCATGGGAGGTGATAGAGCAGTTCACCGAGCTTACCGGCCGTCAGCCCCGACCCCCAATGTGGGCTTTGGGCTACATGACCTCACGCTACGGCTATGAGACACAGGTGCAGGCGGAGAAGACGGTTGATGACATAAAGAAAGCAAACATACCCATCGACGCCATCGTCTTCGACATACAGTGGCAAGGACCCACTTGCGCTTGGATGGGATCGCTCGACTGGTATGCCCCCAACTGGTCCGACCCAGAGGGAATGATAGAGGGACTGAAGGCGCGGGGAGTGAACAGCATCATCATCACCGAGCCTTACTTCACGTCGCAAACCGACAACTACTCGTTCCTGAAGGACAAGGGATGGCTCGCCGACACTGACGTGCCAGGAATGGAGTGGCTGCAAAACGACTATGTGGGTCTCATCGACTACACCAACCCTGACGCTGCCGACTGGATGTGGCAGACCTACAAGCGGCTCGCCGACATGGGCATCGGCGCTTGGTGGTTCGACCTCGGAGAACTGGAGAAGGACAGCGAGAACTCCACCTTTGCCGACGGCAACCGCGACGAGGTGCACAACGAGTACAACAACATCTGGCTACACGATGTCTATTCGCGACTCTCGGAGAACTATCCCGACCGTCGCCATTTCTTCCTCACACGCTCTGGCACCGCAGGAGTGCAACGCTACGGAGCAATCCCATGGACGGGCGACATAGAACGCTCGTGGAGCGGACTGCAGCTGCAGATTCCCGCCGCCATCAACGCCGGAATGTCGGGCATACCGCTGTTGACGAGCGACGTGGGCGGCTTCGTGGCACTTGACGACAATCCCACCGACCCTGAGCTTTATCTCCGCTGGGTGCAGCTTGCCGCCTTCTCGCCAAACATTCGTACACACAGTGCCACCATGCCCGAGCCTACTAACGAGTGCTATGCCGACGTGATAGACCAAGTGCGCCGCTACGTCAACCTCCACTACCGCTATCTGCCCTACATCTACGGCAACATCTGCTACGAGACTTACAACTATGGCATGCCACTGATGCGCTCCGTCGTGTTCAACGACATGGTGGATGACACGCGACTCATCAACTGCGACGACGAGTATCTCTTCGGCAACGACATTCTCGTGGCTCCGGTGGTGGAGAACGCTACGGAGCGCGACATCATATTCCCTAAGGGCACATGGGTGGATATGTATGACTACTCGCGGACATTCACCCTTGGCGACCAGCTGCGATACGAGGCACCACTCGACGTGCTGCCCTATTTCGGCAGGCTCGGCAGCTTCATCCCACGCTTCCGCCAAACCACCTTCACCAACACGCGCGACATCGACCGCTCGCAGTATTCCGTGCTATGGCTCGTTGACGACAGCAAGATAAATTATGGCTACATCTACGAGGACGACACGATGACGCCAGTGACCGACCACTATTTCAAGGGATTGACCTCACTCGCAGGCTGCGCCACAGCCGACGGCTACAAACTGGAAATCGTCCCATTCCACGACCGCTACGAGGGAATGCCAGAGAAGCACCTCATCGAGTTTGAGATTCCGAGAATGGAGAAGGAAATCAAGGGCGTGAGCCTCACCGAAGGCAACGAAACAGCGAGCCTCACACAAGTGCCGCCCTGCGACTCGCTCGCCAGCGCCGGCACCTGGTGCTACGACCCAGCCACCGCCTTGTTGCGCATAGCCGTTGAGAAAGGCAACAAAGAGCTCACGCTCAACATAAGCACCGCCACGACTGCCGTCAGCACCATAAAGAACGACAGCAACGGCGAGAAGTTCTACGACCTTGGAGGACGCAGGATTAACGGGAACTCAAAGTCGATAAAGATAGGAAAAGGAAAAAAGTCCCTTTCCATAAAATAGGTTTTAATGATGTCTCGCCCGCACCTCGCGCACCATCCCGCGTAATGAGTTATTGTTAAATTACCTCGTTGGCGAGGTGCGGGCGAGACGCACACACCCCCAGTAGTGCCGTGAAGTGGGTGTGGCTCTCGGTAATCTTACTCCTCACTCTCCTTACTTATCGCGCCGCATAGAAGAGGCCATAGCCTGCGGCGGTGGCTACCTGGTTGAGTCCGTATTCATCTACGGTGACGTTCATGCGCTTGCCGTTGAGGCAGACCTGAATTGTGCCGTCGGTGTTGAAACGGAATATCTCGGTGGTCTTGCCGTCCTGAATCTGCGACCACGAGTCGGTCTTCTTGTCGTAAACGAAGTTGGTCACTGCGCCGTCGGGCGACTTCACCTCATAGCCGTTCTTGAGGGTCTTCACGGCGTAGAGCCTGCCGTCTTGTCCCTTCACGTCGATGGTCTTGCCCACGTTGCTGGCAACTGGATTGGAGCCGCTCCAGAACTCAATGGAGTTGAGCACGAGGACGTCTGCCAGAGAGCATACAGCATAGGCTGGCGAGATGAGTATGAAGATGATCTCGTTGAGTGCCTTGCTGTTGGTTGCTGACTTGTTCCACACTGCCAGTTTGTTGAACAGTGAGAACGAACCTACACACGAGGATGTGAGCATGGAGCCGCAAAGGAGGGCTGTTGCCACAAAAATAGTGTTTCTTCTCATAGTTGTTTCCTTTATATTAATTGGTTTAAGTTTCGTATGTACTCAATATTTTGGGAGTTAAGGAGTTAAGAAGTTCAAGGAAACTTCTCCTTAACTTCTTAACTCCTTCAACTTCCGAAAGTTGAGTCAAATAATTCTCAAAGGAGCGTTGTTTCAGCTTCTATGCGAGACTCTATGGAGTCGGGGAGGGTGGGAAAGAAGTCGATGCCGGTGATGCGCTCCACTTGGTCAACCGTGTTGACATAGTCGCCCATGGGGCGGTTGCCGTCCTCGTTCTTGTAGATGAAGCCCACGGCTTTGGGATTGTCGCCGAGGCACAGCACCACTTTGAAGAATGCTTCGGGCACCACCACCTTGCTCTTGCCCAAGGTCTTGTGTTTCTGACGATAAAGAATAGGGCCGCAGACAACGTATATCTCACCATATTGTTCTGCCCATCGGCGGCACTGCTGTTCCATTTCGTTCCAGTCGCCGGCGTTGAGGTTGTGGGTTTGCGGACAGACATTGGTGAGGAGAAACGACTCGCGCTGAGCCACTTCGCTCCATTTGTTGTCGCCTGAGGGACACATGTGTCCACGGTCGTAGCCAGAGCTGCGGTAGTCGTTGTCGGTGGCGCGTGGTGCTGCTACTTGCTCGTCTTCCTGAAATTTTATGCCTCCGCGCTTGTATGGTCCGGTTATGTGGTCTGCCGTTAGTCTCCATGCCACCCAGTGTGGCAACCGTGCCTCGGCGTTGTAGCAAACGGTGTAGGCATGGCGATGGAGAAACTGTACGGTGGAGGCCTTTGCGGGAGCTGTGGCGAAGGAGTCTAAGGCAAGAGTAGTGGCAGCATCGTGTTGTGGCTCAGACTCTTTTGTCTGGGCTGTGACCTCGGTTCCCGCCTTTAGTTTTTCGGCGCTTTCCGTGAGTTTGTTGTCGCAAGTCTTCGTTATGGAAGCTATGGCGACAGTTAATAGAAGTAGTGTCTTGTTCATCTTATTGTTGTTTGCAGGGGGCAAAGGTAGTGCAAAAACCTGAGAACTGCAAACTTTTTGATAAAAAAAGAGGCTGCATCACTGTGGTGCAGCCTCTTTTTTGAATGTTATACTGGCATGTTAACTCTTCCGTAGTTGTACATCTTCAGCACGTTCACGCAATACTTGTTGAATTTCTTGCTTGCTGTAAGCTTGTTTACTAACTTTCTCATAATGTTACCCTTTCTTTTCTTTAAATTAAACAATCTTTTTTCCTCAGTCGGATGCATCTTCACATCCAGTGTGTTTGTTATCCTGTATTTTTTCTTTTGACGCTGCAAAGTTACGGCATTTTTGTTGTGCTCGCACACAATTGGGACGATTTTTTACCGATTTCGCTCTTATTTTGACCTAAGTCAAAGCTATTGACGTAGGTCAACCTTTATTCCTTATGTTCCTTATTCTGCCGTTGATGTCGAAGGATCGGCGGTCGGCGAGATAGAGTGTTATGGCGAGTGAAACCATTGATGCAGAGAAAGTTATGATAATAATCATTATCTGGTATTTTATGGCAATGCCTGGAGCCGAACCGCCGAGTATCTGTCCAGTCATGGTGCCTGGAAGAGATACGATGCCCATTACAGCCATGTTGGCTATGCATGGTGCAAAGGCCTTTTCAAGGGCTTGGCGCAGGAAAGGGGTGATGGCTTCGAGATGGGTGGCGCCGTTGCCCAGGAGATAGTAGTAGAGCTGCTGCTCGCGCTGTAGAGAGTCATAGTAGTTGGTGAGGGCTATTACCGCCACGCTGAGCATGTTGCCCATGAGTATGCCCATTATAGGGATAAAGTAGCGCGAGTCGAATGGATTGTGGAGGCGCAGCACCACAAAGAGGAAATAGAGTCCCACCACCATGGAGGAGGCGAAGAAGCCAGCTGCCGTGGGGAGAAGGGCTGTGCGCCATTGCAGATGTGTGCGGCGCAGGGCAGTGAATGATGCCACTGCCACCATGGCTACCACCCACAGGATGTTTATCCATGGGTTGTTCCATAAGAACAGATACTGCAGATATACACCTATGAGTGCCATCTGCACCACCATGCGCACTGCGGCAATGGCAGAGGAACGGATGAGAGGGGTTTGAAACCTGTAGAAGACGTAGAGTGGAAGGGCGAGTAGAAATACGCCCAATACCATATTTATATATGAAATGTCCATCTTGTTCCTTTGGAAATTAAAGAATTAAAAAATTAAAGAATTAAAGTAATTCAGAGGGTAGAGATTACTGCCCCTACGGTAGGCGGGAAACTCGCGTTGCGAATCATAGTTCTATTCTCTTGTCGCATTTGAAGTTGGAATCGTGGCTTACAACAATCACCGTCGCACCTTGTTTGGCAAGGCATTGGAGATAGTCGTTGACGAGTGTTGATGCCATGTGGTCGAGAGCTGAGGTAGGCTCGTCAACTATCACGATGCGCTTCTCGAGCATGCCGAGGGTTGCCAGCATGATGCGCTGCCTCTCGCCACCGCTCACTTCCGAAACACGCTTAGTGAAAAGCGAGGCGTCGAGTCCGATCTGGTGCCATTGTTCCATTACTCGCTCCCGCGTGTATGGCATGGAGGCGTTTGCCTTGAGGGTGAAGGGAAGGCGTGTGAGCTCTTCCACGGTTCCTACGGGAAAGGATATGTCTTGCGGTATGTATGCCATCCACTGCCTGAAGGCTGGGGCGGAGAGGGCTGTGATGAGTTCTCCGTCAATGCTGATGAAGCCCTCGTCTAAAGGGTGGAGTCCCATGATAGCCCGCAGCAGTGTGGTCTTTCCGCATCCCGATTTCCCGCTTACGACGGTCACCTTTCCGTCGGCGGCAACGAACGACAGCCTCTCGAAGAGACGTTTGCCGTTGTGGCTTACAGCCACGTTTTTCAATTCAAGCATTTTTTTTTCTATAAATGAACAATGACGCAAAAGTAGCATTATTATCTCAGATATGCAAATGAAATAGGGTTGGAAAATGTTAAAGAATGTAGCGTTTTGACTAAATAATTATATGATATATGGTTGAAGGCGAAAAAATGCTTAATTTTGCACCCTGAAAAGATTATTCACGATGTATAGGACAGAAATAGACAATTATCTTAGGAAAACAGGATTCAGGGAGTTTATGCCGAAAGCAGCGCTTTTCGACATGGATGGAGTGCTCTACAACTCCATGCCCAACCACGCCTACAGCTGGCACACTTCTATGGCTTCGTTTGGGATAGAGATGAGCGAGGCTGACGCTTACGCCCACGAGGGAATGCGCGGAGTGGAGACGATAAAGAAGATTGTGAAGGAGCAGAAGGGCATTGAGATAAGCGACGAGGAATCGCAGAGGATGTATGACGAGAAGTCGCGCATCTTCGCCACACGTCCGGAGGCGAAGGTGATGGAGGGCGTTATGGAACTGCAACGGAAGATGAAGGCCGACGGGCTGAAGATTGTTGTGGTGACGGGAAGCGGTCAGCACTCGCTGCTCGATAAGTTGGTACACGACTTCGAGGGTCTCATAGAGCCTGGAATGATAGTGTCGAGCTTCGACGTGAAGCGGGGAAAGCCCAATCCCGAACCTTATATCAAGGGGCTGATGAAGGCTGGAGTGGATCCGTGGGAGGCCATTGTAGTGGAGAATGCGCCCCTTGGTGTACGTGCCGCCCAGGCTGCAAATATTTTCACCGTAGCGGTTAACACTGGCCCACTGCCCGACAAGATGCTTGCCGACGAGGGTGCCGACCTGATATTCAGCCGTATGACTGATTTTAGGGATAAATGGGATGTCTTTTTGGAAGGTTAGCTTTCAATCTTCTCAACAATAACTTTCCCTCCTTCAACCCTGAAACGGATGTCGTAGCCCTTGTAGGTCATACCGTAGAGGCGGTCGGGCGATGAGTGGTAGTGTGGGCGTGGATCTTGCGAAAGGAGTTGGGTGATGGTGTTTACGTCGGTTGGCGTAAAGCGGCTGATGTCGGCTGTGGGAAGAAACTTCACCTCAAGAGGTTGCCACTCGTTGCTGTTGACAAAGCCAGCCTTGGCCTCAGGATGGCTGTCAAATTCAGGAAGATAAGGTTTGATGTCGTAGATCGGGGTGCCGTCCATGAGGTCGGCTCCCACAACCTCTATCACAGGTCCGTCGGGTGTGGCAATTTGTATGTCGGCTATCCTCACCGACGAAAGTCCGATATTGTTGGGACGGAACGGCGACCGTGTTGCAAACACTCCTATCCGTGTGTTGCCTCCAAGTCGGGGAGGGCGCACAGTGGCGTGCTTGGCAGAGTGGATGTTTTCTGAAAATCCCCACAGAATCCACAGGAAATCGAAGCCTTCAAGTCCGCGCAGCGCATCGGCGTTGCGATATTCGGGCGTGAAAACTATAGTGCCATGGAGACTGTCGGCAATTCCGCTCTGCCGCGGTATGCCGAATTTCGATGTCAATGGCGAGTGGAAATGGGCTATGGGGCTGATGGTCATCATAAAGGCAAGATGAGATCCAGTTTCATTCCCTCTGTGTAGGTGTTGTCGATGTGTAGTATGCCGCCGAGTTTCATTGCCAGGCGTTGTGCCACGCTGAGGTCAATTTCCGCCTCGTCGGGACAGTCCTCAGGATTGTCAAACCATGAGAAGAGCTTGCCCTCGCGTCCTTGTGGAATGCCACCGCATGGGTTTTTCACCGTGAATGTGATGGTGTCTTTGGTCTTGTTGGTGTCGCAACTGACGGTTATCTCGCCTTTTTCCGTGAAGCGGATGGAGTTCCAGAGCAGCTTTGTCAGTATGAGCTCCACGAAATGCGGGTCGGAGGTTATGAAGAAGCTGTCGGAGAGTGTGCGCTTGAAGTTCACGCTTATGTTTGTGTTGGTCTTGTGTCGCATATGTATGGCGTCGATGCACTTCTGGCATGTGATGTTTGGGCAGAAGGTCTCTTTCTCCAGGGCGTGTCCCCTTCCGCTGTGTGTCACGAGCACGCACTCCTCGAGCAGTGTGCTAATGATATTGCTGTGGAACAGAATCTGCGACGAGATGGCACGTTTCTCCGTCTTTGAGAGATAAAGTCCGTCCTCTGCCACCATCCCGGCAAGTTTCTTCACGTTTTCGAGCGGATAAATCACCTCGCGGTCGAATTTGTCGATGAAGGTGCGCATTATGATGTTGTCCTTTCTCGTCTCAGCCATCTTATAGGCTTGCATTCGTTGCTTGTAGAGGCAATAAACCAGTGCTGCCGCCAAAATGATAATAATGATAACCAACATACTATCTGTGTGTAAAAGTGTTATTGTAAAAAAATAAAAGTGCGCCAAAATTAAACTATTTTCTGTTTATATCCAAATTTTTATGCAGAAAACTTTCAATTTTGGCGCATTTTTTGCCTTTTTCACTCCTCAGAATATTCGTCGAGTTTGTTGTTCCAAAGATATTTCCTTGTCTCGCTCACCAGAACTCCACTGAGGAAGACGAGCGACAAGAGGTTAGGAATTGCCATGAAGGCGTTCATGCAGTCGGCAATGTTCCATACGAGCGACAGACCTACCACACTGCCGAGGAATACGGAGATGAGATAGACTATGCGGTAGGCAAGCATGGTGCGCTTGCCGGCGAGATACTCCACGGCACGTTCGCCGTAGTAGCACCAGCCGATGGCAGTGCTGAAGGCAAAGGTGACCACGCCGACGGAGAGCAGCGAGGTGCCGATGTATGGAATCTTGGCGAAGGCTGCCTTGGTTAGTGTGGCGCCGTTGGCATAGTCGATGTCGGGATAAGCGAGTATGCTCGACACGATGACGAGTCCCGTCATGGCACAAATTACCACTGTGTCCCAAAATGTTCCCGACGAGGAGACGAGAGCCTGGCGAACAGGGTTGCGTGTCTGTGCCGCCGCTGCCACAATGGGTGCGGAACCCAGACCAGACTCGTTGGAGAAGAGTCCGCGGGCTATGCCGTAGCGTGCTGCCAGCATCACTCCTGAGCCTACGAAACCGCCTCCGGCAGCCTCCGGCGAGAATGCCGAATGCACGATGAGCTTTATTGCGGGCAGCAGGTAGGGACCGTTGATGACGAGGATGATGATGCAGCCAATCACGTAGAAGAGTGCCATGAAAGGCACGAGCAAGCCACACACGCGGGCAATTATCTTCACGCCGCCGAAGACCACTGCTGCGAGCAGAGAGCAGACTACAAGACCGGTGAGCCACTGCGGCACGCCGTAGGACTCGAAGGTCATCACCGACATGGCGTTTGCCTGCACTGTGCTGCCGATGCCGAAGGATGCAAGGGCGGTGAAGGCAGCGAAGAGCACGGCGAGCCACTTCCAGCCTAATCCGCGTTCAAGGGCGTACATAGGGCCTCCAAGCATCTTGCCGTCGGCGGTCTTTATGCGGTATTTTATTGCAAGCAGACCCTCAGAGTATTTTGTGGCAATGCCGAACACGCCCGTGAGCCAACACCAGAGCACAGCTCCAGGACCGCCGAGCGACACTGCCGTAGCCACACCTATGATGTTGCCGGTGCCTATTGTTGCGGCAAGTGCAGTGGCAAGCGACCCGAACTGCGACACGTCGCCCGTGGCATCGGGGTCGCGTGTGACGGAGAGTTTTATTGCCGTGAAAATCTTCCGCTGGGGGAAGCGCAGGCGGACGGTGAGGAAAATGTGAGTGCCAAGCAGGAGAATCATCATTGGCCAGCCCCAAAGCATTGAGCTTAAGTCGGCGAAGAAGGTGTTCAGCTGTTCCATGTTATTGAGTGTTTTTGTTGAGTGTTTTTGTTTTTGTTTATTTGTTTTTGTGTTTGTGTTTTCGTTTTCGTTTTTGTTTATTTGTTTTTGTTTTATTTATTATCTTTGGAGAAACGTATTGCCACGGTGTTGAATCCCATTGCCTTCATGATGTTGCGCATCTGAAGGTCGGCGTTGTTCTGCGCTATCTCTATGTTCTTGGGCGTGAGGCAGTCAGCCCTCATCTTTCTGTAGGCTTTTGCAAGCAGCTCCTTGCGTGCCTTGGCGTCCCACTTGCCGCTTTCGTAGAACGACTTGGTGCGTGTCTCGTCGATAAATTCCTCGTCGAGCAACCCCACTGGAGGCAGTGTCACCACTATGGTGTCGCCGTGAGCCTCTATCCATCCCGGTTTTGTGCGGTGCATGTCAACGCCGAGTCGCAGGGTGCCGTAGTAGATGCGTGTCAGATGGTCGTCGGAGAAGATGCCGCGGCGCACGGTATCTACCATCACCTCGTCGTTGATGGCAAGAAACTCCCATTGTCCTATGGCTTTTATCGACTGTATCTGTTGTGGCGTGATGTCGATGCTGTCGTTTCCGACAATTTCCACCGACGATGTGCTTACGGTGTGGCTCAACCATGAGAGCAGCGCCAGCACCGCCACTATGCCTACGATGCCGAGCGTTATCTGCAGTCGGAACTGCTTTAGGAGAGCCAATATGGTCTTTTTAATGTCCATCAATTTTTCAATTTTTCAATCTTTCAATCGTTCAACCTTTCAATCTTCCACTCGTAGTCCTTGCGGAACGTTACGGTGATGTCTTTTTCGTCGTAGCCCATCTTCACTATCATGGGAATTATCACCTGTGCCGCATTGTCGCGTGCGGTGTTTATGATGCCGAGCTGCGGTATTGACTTCACCACAGCCTCTCGTCCCTGGTTTTCAAAGTTTGTCATCTCCGCGTCGGTGAACCGGCTTCGTGTGAGGTCGATGTATTGTTTTATCTCGTCGTGGTC
>CALZDK010000050.1 GCA_945637645.1 uncultured Prevotella sp. | reverse complement strand
AAAACAAAAAAGATGAACGTTTAACGTTGAAAGTTGAATTGCTGCGCGTGACATCTGGTGCAACAATTCAACTTTCTATGTTCAATATTGAACGTTTTCAATTAACTATGACTGTACCAAAATTGAGCCCTATGGAGTCTGCCTTGGTAATCACCACTCTGCCAACGCCTGCGTCGATGGCATTGAAGGCATTCTCTATCTTTGGTATCATGCCTCCGCTTATTGTTCCGTCAGCCACATAGCGGTCGAAGTCGGCACGAGTGATTGTGGGTATTACGCTCTCGTCGTCGTCGGGATTTGACAGCACACCTTTCTTCTCGAAACAGAAGACGAGTGTTACGTCGTAGTGTTTTGCAAGAGCCTTGGCTGTCTCGCCTGCTATGGTGTCGGCATTGGTGTTCAGAATGTTTCCCATGCCGTCGTGTGTCAGCGGAGCCATGACAGGCACAATTCCAGCTTCTATCAGGGTGTGGAGCTTGTCGCCGTCTGCCCTGTAAACGTCGCCTACGAAACCATAGTCAACGCCATTCTTCAGCGGACGCTTGTGTGAGCGTATCACGTCGATGTCGGCTCCTGTAAGTCCGAGGGCGTCGATGCCCTGGGCCTGGAGTCGTGCCACCACGTTTTTGTTCACCAAACCACCATATACCATTGTCACCACCTCGAGCATGCTTGCATCGGTAATACGTCTGCCGTTTACCATCTGTGTTTCGATGCCGAGTTGTGCCGCTACTTTCGTAGCCCTTCTTCCACCTCCATGAACAAGGACTTTCCGGCCTTCTATAGCCGAAAAGTCCTGTAGGAGTTGTGTCAGCTGTGCCTCGTCCTCGACGACTGCACCGCCTACTTTTATCACTGTTATTTTTTCCATCATTCCAAATAAGTGTATCCGTAGAGCCCTGAACGATAGTTGGACAGGAATTCCTTTCCTTCCTCAAGGGTTATCTTTCCGTCCTTGACGCTCTTTGTCACCCACACCTCAAGCTGGCGCACCAGTTTGCGCGGGTTGTACTGCACGTAGTCAAGCACCTCCGCCACTGTTTCGCCGTCGATAATCTGGTCGATGTGGTATGAGTTGTCCCTCACGCTGATGTGAACCGCCGTGGTGTCGCCGAAAAGATTGTGCATGTCGCCGAGTATTTCCTGGTATGCGCCCACGAGGAACACGCCGAGATAGTACATCTCATTTTTCTTTATCGAGTGGACAGGCAGTATGTGAGAGTTGTTGCGGTTTGTCACGAAGTTGGTTATCTTTCCGTCGCTGTCGCAGGTGATGTCCTGCAAAGTGGCGCTGCGTGTGGGACGCTCCGTAAGCCTTTGTATTGGCACTATGGGGAAGAGCTGGTCTATTGCCCACGAGTCGGGAAGTGACTGGAAGAGCGAGAAATTGCAGAAATACTTGTCGGCAAGCAGTTTGTCAAGGTTCATCAGTTCCTCCGGCGTGTGCTTGAGGTGTTTTGCCAGTATGTTTATCTCGTGGCAGACGCTCCAGTACATGCTCTCTATCTCGGCTCTTGTCTTGAGGTCAACAAGTCCGTGGGTGAAGAGGTCGAGACACTCCTCGCGTATCTGCTCCGCATCGTGCCAATCCTCGAGCATCGACCTCTGGTTGAGGTTGTCCCAGATGTCGTAGAGGTCTTTCACGAGTTGGTGGCTGTTTTCGTCCGGCTCATATTCTTCAGGCATCTCAGGAAGTGAAGCTGTCTCAAGCACGTCGATGACGAGCACCGAGTGGTGTGCGGTGAGTGAGCGTCCGCTTTCTGTGATGATGTTGGGGTGGGGCAGGTT
The DNA here is from genome assembly GCA_945637645.1 of uncultured Prevotella sp. Taxonomy (GTDB): domain Bacteria; phylum Bacteroidota; class Bacteroidia; order Bacteroidales; family Bacteroidaceae; genus Prevotella. The sequence goes on along the minus strand of CALZDK010000050.1, from coordinate 9,702 downwards.
GTTCTTGTTTGCCGCATCCACAAAAGTGTAGATGCAGTCGTTGACATATTCCTGTATAGAGTAGTTTACGGAACTCTCGCTGCTTGGCGATCGTGTGCCGTCGTAATCCACTCCCAATCCGCCACCACAATCGACGAAATCAACATTGTAGCCCATTTTGTGTAGCTGTATGTAGAACATCGACGCCTCGCGCAGAGCCGCCTGTATTCGCCTTATCTTCGTTATCTGGCTGCCTATGTGGAAGTGTATGAGCCTTAGGCAGTCGCGCATGCCTTTCTTGTCGAGCAAGTCGAGGGCTTCGAGCAGCTCACTGCTGGTAAGGCCGAACTTGCTTGCGTCGCCTCCGCTCTCTTCCCATTTGCCGCTTCCTGAGGAGGCGAGTTTTATGCGGATGCCGAGGTTAGGCTTCACGTTGAGTTTTTTTGCCTCGCGTGCTATTAGTTCCAGCTCGTTTGGTTTCTCCACCACGATGAACACTCTCTTTCCCATCTTCTGTGCCAACAGTGCCAGCTCAATATAGCTCTGGTCCTTATATCCATTACAGATGATGAGGGAGTCGCTCTGGCATTGAACCGCTATCACAGCGTGCAGTTCTGGCTTTGATCCGGCTTCCAATCCGAGGTTGAACTTCCGTCCGTGGCTTATTATCTCTTCCACGACGGGTTGCATCTGATTTGTCTTTATGGGATAGATAATGAAATTCTCCCCCTTGAAGTCATACTCTGCCGCCGCCTTTTTGAAACAGCTGCTCGTCTTTTCGATGCGGTTGTCCAGAATGTCTGGAAATCTCAGAAGGACAGGTGGCGTGACATCTCTCAACGCCAGTTCGTCCATCACATCACGCAGGTCAATTTGCGTGTCGTTCTTACATGGTGTGACATAAACATCGCCGCGGTCGTTGATGCCAAAGTAGGAGGTGCCCCAACCATTGATGTTGTAGAGCTCCCTCGAGTCTTCAATAGTCCATTTTTTCATTCTTCTCCCAGTAGTTCTTTTGCTTTTTTTACAGATATTTTTATTTTCTCGTAATTGTCCATAAGGCTGACGTCAAGGGTGTGGCGCGCCTTTGTATAGAATGGTTCTCTTTTTTCAAGTTGTTGTTTTATGAACTCCATGAGTTCGTCCTTTGTCTTTCCTTTTATGAGCGGGCGTTCTGTCTTGCCCATCATAAGGTGTTTGTAGAGCACGTCGGGACGTGCCTTGAGGTATATCACGTCGCCTTGGCAGTTCATATAATCGATGTTGTCGAAGAAGCATGGCGTGCCGCCTCCACAGCTTATCACCACGTCCTCAAACTCCGCCACCTCATGGAGCATGTTCCGCTCTATGATGCGGAATCCCTCCTCGCCCTTCTCTTCGAAGATCTGCGACACCTTTCTGTGCATTCGTGTCTCGATATACCAGTCGAGGTCATAGAACTTCAATCCGAGCGAGTCGGCAAGCTGTTTGCCTACTGTTGTCTTTCCGGCTCCCATGTAGCCGATGAGGATTATTCTTTTCATCTTAAGCTATTTTTTCTTCTGCGGAGTGTCGTTTACTATAGCCATACACTCGTCGTAGCTCAGTTCGGCAGCCTTGTCGTGGAGATTCTTTGGCAGGCGGTAGTTCTTTCCATCGTATGCTATGTATGGGCCATAGCGTCCGTTGAGAACTTCCAACTTGGGGTCTTCCTCGAATTTTTTGAGGTGTCGCTGCACTTCTTCCTTCCTCTTTCCCTCTATCAGCTTCACAGCCTCTTCGAGTGTCACCGCCATAGGGTCGCAACCTTTTGGCAGCGAGACATATTTCTTGTTGTGCAGCACATATGGGCCAAAACGTCCCGCACCGATGGTCACGGGCAGGTTTTCGTATTTGCCAAGCTGGCGTGGCAACTTAAACAGTTCCATTGCCTCCTCAAGGGTGATGTTCTCAAGGCTCATCTCGGCGGGGAGCTGTGCGAACAGCGGCTTCTCGGCGTCGTCGGCACTTCCTATCTGCACCACAGGGCCGAAACGTCCAATCTTCACGAACACGGGTTTTCCTGTCTTTGGATCCTTTCCCAATTCGCGCTCGCCCACTTTGTGTTCCGCACGTATGTTCATTGTCTTCTCCACCTCTGGCTCGAAGTCCTTGTAGAAGTCCTTCATCATGTCTGTCCACAGCTCGCCACCCTCGGCAATCTCGTCGAACTTCTGCTCCACCTTTGCCGTGAAGTTGTAGTCCATTATGCCGGGGAAATACTGCATCAGGAAGTCGTTGACCACAATGCCTATGTCTGTAGGGAGGAGCTTACCCTTGTCGCTTCCCACTATCTCGGTGCGTGTGCTCTGGCTAATCTGCTTGCCCTTGAGTGTGTCAACGGTGTATGTGCGCTCTTCGCCTTTCTTGTCGCCCTTGTGAACATACTCGCGCTGCTGTATGGTGCTTATTGTCGGGGCGTAGGTGGAAGGTCTTCCGATGCCGAGTTCCTCCAGTTTGTGTACGAGGCTTGCCTCGTTGTATCTCATGGGGCTTTGTGTGAAGCGCTGTACGGCTGCCACTTCCCTGCGTGTCAAAGGCATGCCTTCCTCCAATGGAGGCAACAGGCGCATGCTCTCGTCGTCGCGCTGTTCCTCGTCGTCGGTGGATTCGTGATAAACCTTAATGAAACCATCGAACTTTATGACCTCTCCTCCAGTGACGAACTGCTCCTGGCATCCACTGACGCTGATGTTCACAGTGGTTTTCTCTATTTCCGCGTCTGCCATCTGGCTTGCTGCCGTGCGTTTCCATATCAGCTCATAGAGCCTCTTCTCCTGCATGCTGCCTTCAATGGTAGGTTTCGACATGTCGGTGGGACGTATTGCCTCGTGGGCTTCCTGTGCGCCTTTCGACTGTGTGTGGTATTGTCTTGTCTTGCTGTATTCCTTGCCCCAAGTCTTGATTATCTCGTCCTTGCTTGCCTGGAGACAGAGCGACGAGAGGTTCACCGAGTCGGTACGCATGTAGGTTATGCGACCGTTCTCGTAGAGGTGTTGCGCCACCATCATTGTCTGCGACACGGTGAATCCCAGCTTTCTTGCAGCTTCCTGCTGCAGGGTGGATGTGGTGAAAGGAGGTGCCGGCGAACGGTGCAGTGGCTTCTTGCTTATCGACTCTATTGTGAATGTAGCTTTCTCGCAGCGACGCAGGAAATCCGTCACTTCCTCGTGTGTCTTGAAACGTGTGGGCACTTCTGCCTTCACTTCCGACTGTGAACCGTCGTCGTTGGTTATGGCAAACGTGCCGTAAACCCTATAGAAGTCCTCGCTCTTGAACGACTTTATCTCTCTCTCGCGTTCCACGATGAGCCTTACTGCCACACTCTGCACACGTCCGGCAGAGAGCGACGGCTTGACCTTTCGCCATAGCACGGGCGAGAGTTTGAAACCCACGAGGCGGTCGAGCACCCGTCGTGCCTGCTGTGCGTTGACGAGGTTCATGTTGAGATGCCGTGGGTTCTTTATTGCCTCAAGGATTGCGGGTTTTGTTATCTCGTGGAACACAATCCTATTTGTCTTCTTCTCATCCAATCCAAGCACTTCGCAAAGGTGCCATGAGATGGCTTCTCCTTCGCGGTCTTCATCGGAAGCGAGCCATACTTTTTCCGCACTTTTCGCATTGCTTTTCAGTTCCTTTACCACCTTTTCCTTTTCTGATGGTATTTCGTAGTCGGGTGTCAGCGAGTCAATATCGATGCTGAGTTCTTTCTTTTTCAAGTCACGGATGTGGCCGTAGCTCGACATCACCTTGAAGTCTTCTCCAAGAAACTTTTCAATGGTCTTCGCTTTGGCAGGAGACTCTACAATTACAAGATTTTTCTGCATATTCGATTCTTATCTTTACGTTTCGGCTTGCAAAAGTAAGAAAAAAGTTTTCTAACACCTTATATATATAGTGTTATTTTTGGTTTTTTAAGAAATCAGCTTGGTGTAATGCCTGTCTTATGGAGCGAAGACCGAACTGCTCGGGGTGTATTTCGTCAAAAGGAAGCCAGAAACATTCGGCGGCATCGTCGGATGCTATTGCCGTAGGGCTGCTGTCAACCTTGCAAAGGAAAAACATGTCGAGAGTGTGGATGTCGATGCCTGAATAGCGGTATATGTTTGGCACACTGAAGAGGTATTTGATATCCCTTACGTCGAGCCCTGTCTCTTCCCTTATCTCGCGTGTCATTCCTTCCTCGGCTGTTTCGTCCATATCGACAAAGCCTCCCGGAAGGTCGAGTGTTCCCTTTGCGGGTTCCTTGCCGCGTTTCACCACGAGCAGCTCGTTCTTGTCGTTGACTATGAATGCCGCGGTGGCGGAACTGGGATTCGCGTAGAACACGAATCCGCAGTTGTCGCACCGCTTGCTTTTCTCGTTGTTTATGTCAAAGTGCTTGCTGCCGCACATCGGGCAGAAGCCGAATTTTTCCAGTGGATGCATTATTCAAAATGTTTATTCCCAATTGTCAGTGCGGAACGGAACGAGTGGCAAGCCACCTTGGTTTCCGAAATTGCCTATTTGGAAGTTCTTGAAGCAATAGCGTACTGCTACGGGTTCCTTCACTTCCGGTGAGCTTACAACAATACGCTCGTTGCGTGGGTCGTTGCCTGGTGCCCAGAATTTTGTGGCTGTTGCCTTATGGAACACCTTGTCATTGCCGGCAATCTCAAATCCCTCGATGTCTTCCCAACGGTTGTAGCCGTCGGACATGTTGTCGAATGAGAGATATGCCTTCCCGTCTTGGAGAATCATGTCCTTGAAGGTCATTGACTCGCAGATGACGGTCTTTATGCCGTAGGTCTTGTTAAGGGCGAGATAGGCGAGACGCTCTCCCACCTGCTGTTTCTGTGCCGGGTGAATCTGTCCCTTCTCGTATGGGAAGACGAGGTCGTTGGTGCAAACCATACCAGAGTTTGGAATCACCTTTGTTGCCTCATACTGCTGCTCGCGCAGTTTCGCGCCTGATGTACCGTCTATACCGTCTCCATACACATAAGGTGCTATCTGAACGAAATAGAAGGGAATCTCGCCCTCCTTGAAGTCGCGGCGCCATTGCTCCACGAGAAGTTTAAGGCGATTGGTGTATTGACCCTTTGGGTCGCCCACGTTGGAGCAACCTTGATAATACAGAATGCCCTTCACGGTGTAGTTGAGAATGGGGTGTACGGTGGCGTTGCCCCAAAGCAGCGGATAGTGGAAGTCCCACTGGAAGCGGTCCTTCATCGTTGCAGAGTCGAGATTTTCCTTGGTGTATTTCTTCAGGTTTGCCTCGTCGAGCCAGCTTTCCACACGCGAGCCGCCTTTGTTAGCCTCTATTATTCCCACTGGGATATTTAGGGCGTTGCGCACTGTCTTGGCGAAGAAATATCCTGTGGCACTGAACTCACTCACTGTCTGTGGAGAGCTGATGCGCCATGATGTCTCTGCGTCGTCGAGAGGTCTTGTGCTCATGCGGCTTGGTATCTTTGCCGACCTCACGCCGTCGGCTGCGTTGAGCACCTCTTTATTATAGTCAACCACGGGGCACTGTCCGAATCCCTTTACGGGCATCTCCATGTTGCTCTGTCCTGCGCATACCCATACCTCGCCGGCAAGCACGTTCTTAACGGTTGTCTTCTCGCCGTCGTCGAAGGTTATCTCAAGAGGTGTGAATGAGGCTTTTGGTGATTTTACGCTGACGAGCCATTTTCCGTCTTTTCCAGTTGTTACAGTAGCTTTCTCGTCCGACCAAGATGTTGTTACAGTCACCTTGCTTCCTGGCTTGTCCCAACCCCAAAGCCTAACGTCGGTGCTGTGTTGTATCACCATGCCGTCGCTCACCAGTTTTGGCAGTTTCACTTTTGCCTCGGCGCTCATGCAGAGTGCCGCTGTGGCCACAATCATTAGAATTCGTTTAGTCATAATATCTATTTTTTGGTTTTTTGGGTGCAATATTACAAAAAAATATTTATCTTTGCAAGAAATTTCAAGATAAATCGTAATTTATGAAACTAAAAACTGTATTTTCCGCTGTTTTCCTTCTCGCGGCAGCCTCTGTCAGCGCCGAGAGGGACAAAGAGATTATCCTATGGCCAAATGGCGCACCCACAAGCAATGGTGTTGCCACCGACACTGCCAAGGTTTATGTGAGCCTTCCCAACGCGAAGCGTGCCACTGGGCGCTGCATCGTGATTTGTCCAGGTGGCGGCTATTCCCATCTCGCAATGAATCATGAGGGGCGCGACTGGGCTCCGTTTTTCAACAACATGGGCATTGCCACCGTGGTGCTGAAATATCGTATGCCCCACGGCGTACACCAGGTGCCCCTTGAGGATGCCGAGGAGGCTATGCGTCTTGTGCGCCGCAATGCCAAGGCGTGGAACATCAACCCCGACCAAGTGGGCATCATGGGTTCTTCGGCAGGTGGACATCTTGCCTCCACCCTTGCCACTCACTCCCGTGGCGACGCTGCCGCCAACTTCCAGATTCTCTTCTATCCTGTCATTACCATGGATCCGAGTTTCACGCACATGGGCTCCCACGACAATCTCCTTGGCAAGGGATCGAAAAAGAAACTCGAGCGTGAGTATAGCAACGACCAGCAGGTCACCCGTGTCACTCCCCGTGCTTTCATTGTGCTCAGCGACGACGACCATGCCGTTCTTCCTGCCAATGGAGCAAACTATTATCTCGAGTGTTATCGTCACGATGTCCCCGCCTCTCTGCACATCTATCCTTCGGGAGGTCACGGGTGGGGCATCCGCACCAGTTTTGCCTATCATCTTGAGATGATGCAGGAACTGCGCGCATGGCTCTTGAGTTTTTAAGCACAGGAGTTGGGCTCCGCCAATTTCAGCAAACAGAAACTTGAAATATATAATTTTTAAAATTTAGACGACAATGGTAAAGCACATTATTCTTTGGACTCTGAATCCAGAGTTGACAGCCGAAGAGAAGGCTGAAGTGAAGAAAGGCATAAAGGAAGGACTTGAGGGACTTCTTGGAAAGGTGCCTGGGTTGGTTAGCATAAAGGTGAATGTTGATGGACGTCTCGACTCTTCAAACTGCGATGTGATGCTCGACTCCACCCTCGAGAACGTTGAGGCCCTCAAGGCATACGCCACACATCCTGCCCACGTTGCAGTGGCTGACGGAAAGGTGCGTCCTTACACCGTGCAGCGAGTATGCCTTGATTTTGAGGAGTAGCACAATTCCATTTGGCAACATTGGAAAACTGTTGTGCAACAGCACGTTTTTTACCTGCGGTTAGGACTCTTAACCGCAGGTAAATTATTTTTTGTCCATAATTACTAATTTCTTAACTAAAAGTTTGGAAGAATGAAAAAACTTTCGTACCTTTGCCCGCCAATAGTGAAACGTGATGTTTTAAGTCTGCGTCAGTTTCTTGCCTAAGGTTACGGGGCTGTATGCTGTGCATCTCATTACAAAGGAAAATATGGATATTTTAAAAAAACTAATTAATTGGTATTTCTCCCGCAATGCATTGCCATATTGGTGCATTCTTGCTGTGGATTGTGGCATTGTCATGGTATCGGGACTTTTCGTATTTTATCTCCAACACGGGGGAATGGGGCTCACTCAAAACTTCTGGCAGGTCATTTCTGGTTTGTCAGTTTGTCTTGTGATATACATAATCTCGTTTTTCGTGTTCCACACCTATCATGGAGTGATGCGTTATGCGAGTTTCGTTGACCTTCATCGTGTGGCATATTCCACAGCAGTAGCAGGAGTTGGTGTGTGCCTGTTGCATCAGATTCAAGTTCATGCCGGTCTTACCCAGTATATGATAGTGCCGCGATTTGTCAGTGCCATTGTGCTGTTTATCGTTGCCACCATGCTGATGTGGTGCCTTCGTGTGCTTGTGAAGAGCCTTAACGACACTTTCCGTGGCGATGGCAGTATAAAAAAGGTATTCATCTATGGTTGCATGCAAGGAGGGGTGGCGCTTGCCAAAAGCCTTCGCAATGAGTCGCCCCTACGCTACCGACTCCGTGGATTCATCTCCACCGACAAGTCACTCAGCGGTTCATGGCTTCTTGGCGAGCAGGTGTATTACGATGACGATTCTGTTGTAGAGACAATGAAGAAATACAAGGTATCGGCACTTCTCGTATCTCCGCTCCAACGCGAGCATTTCATCACTCGCACCTCCCTTATCGACGCACTCATCAAGGCAGACATAAAGATACTCATCACCGCCTCGGAAGCCGAGGAATGGGATGGCAAGTCGGAGCTTCAGCACAACCAGCTCCGCGAGGTTGAGATAGAGGACCTCCTTCCCCGCGACAAGATTTATGTTGATATGGAAGCCATAGGCGAGATGCTTGCCGACAAGCGTATTCTCATAACTGGTGCGGCAGGCTCCATTGGTTCTGAACTGGCTCGTCAGGTGGCAAAGTTCAAGCCTTCTTGTCTTGTACTTGTTGATCAGGCTGAAACTCCCATGCACGATGTCCGACTTTATATGGCACGCAACCACAAAGACATAAATGTGGAAACCATAGTGACAAACATCTGCAAGGAAAACCGTATGGAGAGCATTTTCGAGCACTTCAAGCCTCAGTATGTCTTCCATGCCGCCGCCTACAAGCATGTGCCAATGATGGAGGACAACCCTGCGGAAGCAGTACAAAACAATATATATGGTACGCGCGTGGTAGCCGATCTTGCCGTAAAGTATGGCACAAGGAAGTTTGTGATGATTTCCACCGACAAGGCAGTAAATCCTACAAATGTTATGGGGTGCAGCAAACGAATATGTGAGATTTACTGCCAGTCGCTCAACAACAAGCTCTCTGAGGAAGCACAGGGCACCGGAAGGTCTGTAACACAGTTCGTGACCACTCGTTTTGGCAACGTACTTGGCTCTAATGGATCTGTCATACCGATATTCAAGGAGCAGATTAGGAAAGGAGGACCGGTTACCGTCACTCACAAAGACATCATACGCTACTTTATGCTCATTCCTGAGGCGTGCCGTCTTGTGCTTCAGGCAGGCACTATGGGACATGGAGGCGAGATTTACGTCTTCGACATGGGCAAACCTGTACGCATTGCCGACCTCGCCCAACGCATGATAGACCTTTCGGGTGCAAGGAATGTGAACATTCAGTATGTTGGCCTTCGCGACGGTGAGAAACTCTACGAGGAGGTACTCAACGATGCAGAACGGAGCATACCTACCTCTCATCCGAAAATCATGGCGGCACAAGTTCGTGAATATCCATACGACCTCGCCTTGCAGAACGAGAAAGAACTTTACGAACTCTCTTTCACTGCCGATGACATGGAAATAGTTAGAAAGATGAAGGAGATTGTGCCGGAATACAAGAGCCAGCATAGCAAATACCAGCAATTGGATTAAGAAAGGAAGTTAAAGGAGATCGCATACCAGTAGATACTTACTGCCATCTGTTTCAGGGGCAGTGATGCTTACACAGTATGATACAACATATTAAACCCTTTTCCCTCGCTTTTTGGTTATGTGCAGAATGAAAAATGGCGCAAGCCTTATCTTTCTCAGATAAGTTTGCGCCATTCTACTTACGTTTATGTTATTGTCTTTTTTATTTCGGCTCCCAAACAAGTCCACTATTTGAATCGTTTACCCAATCGTAATTTTGGTGATTGTTGTTCCATTTTGCGAAATTAGGATATGCATTCTCGATGTTTTGCTTCTCCTTAGGCCATTTCCATGTACCTTCAAGCATGAACATC
>CALZDK010000049.1 GCA_945637645.1 uncultured Prevotella sp. | reverse complement strand
GAACACGTATGCACCGACTATGGCAACTTCATCCACAGCCAGAACAATGATTACAGTTCTCCATGCCTCCAGCTTCGCGTCTCATATCGTTTCAATACGGCAAACAGCAAGTATAAGGGAACTGGTGCCGGTCAGGATGCAAAGAGCAGAATGTAACCAAATACAGGTAAATATACTCAAAAAAATCCAAAATCTGACAAAGCGAATTAATGGAACCTACTTTTATTTAATCAAATCTGCCAAGAGCAGCCAGCATTTGCCTTGCCGCATTGTCGGGGGCTGACTCGTTGCCAAGGCGGCGCCATACCTCGGCGTAGCCCTCTTCTATAGCTTTGCGTTGCGGACTGTCGGCAATGATGTTGTCGATTTCACGGCGCACGTTCTCCACCTTGTAGTCGGCTGCCACTAACTCTCTCACCACTTCCCTGTCGGCTATGAGGTTGACAAGCGAAACATATTTCACCTTCAGCAGGAAACGGCGGAGGAACGACATTAGGCAGGGCAGGGGAGTGGCGTAGCAGACAACCTGGGGAACGCCGAAGAGAGCCGTCTCAAGGGTGGCGGTGCCACTGGTGACTACGGCGGTGTGGGCATTCATCAGCAGAGGGTAGGTCTGGTCATAAACAATGTCAACGCCATGGCGATTGCCGATGAAGCGGTGGTAGTAGTCGTGCGGAACACTGGGAGCTCCTGCCACCACGCGCTGGAAACGGTCGGAAAGGTGGTCGGTGGCTCGGAGCATGACGGGAAGGTTGTCCTTTATCTCGTGGAGCCGTGATCCGGCAAGAATGGCCAATATGGGCTTGTCGTAAGAGGGGAACTGTCCGTCGTAGGACGCCTTGAAGTGTCGCACTTCGTCGGCTGTCGGGTTGCCAACATAGTGAATGGGATAGTTGTGCTTCTTCTCGAAGAACGGCACCTCGAAGGGCAATATGGAGAAGAGCTCGTCAACATCGCGCTTGATGTTCTTGATACGGTATTCTTTCCATGCCCATATCTTTGGCGAGATATAGTAGAAGACGGGAATACGGGTCGTTGACTTTACAAACTTGGCTATGTTGAGGTTGAAGCCGGGATAATCCACAAGGATGAGCACGTCGGGTTGCCACTCGACGATGTCGCGCTTGCACATCTTCATGTTGCTCAGTATGGTGGGCAGATGAAGAAGCACGGGTATGAATCCCATGTAGGCAAGATGCCTATAGTGGCGCACTGGTGTGCCGCCCACGGCAGCCATCATGTCGCCACCGAAGAAACGAAACTCCGCCTCGGGGTCCTTTTTCTTCAAGCTCTTCATAAGACAAGAGGCGTGGAGGTCGCCGCTTGCCTCGCCTACAATCAGATAATATCTCATAGCTTCCAGCTTTTCATTTGTTCAATCATTTCGTATGCCGTGACATCGATTGTCGTGGGTGTGATGGCAACATATCCGTGGGTGAGAGCCCAGTTGTCGGTGTCCTCTGCCTCAGGCTCGTCGTTGGTGTATTCTCCAGTCATCCAATAATAGTCATATCCTCTGGGATGACGGCAGCGAACGACCTCATTCCCCCATGTCCCATATGCCATTCGGCACACCTTCACGCCTTTGAAGCCGCCTTCCACCACAGGGAAGTTGACATTGAGGCAAACACCTTTTGGAAGTCCCTCTTTGAGCACTCGTTTGGTAATGTTTTTTACGAGTAGTGTAAGTGGCGTGAAGTCGGCATCGTCGCTATGGTCGCAAATAGAGTATGCCACGGAGGGAATATACTTCATGCAGCCTTCGAGGGTTACGCCCATGGTGCCTGAATAGTGGCTGTTTACCGATGCGTTGTCGCCGTGGTTTATGCCGCCTATCACCATGTCGGGCTTGCGTTCGTGGCAGAGTTCGGCGAGAGCCATTTTCACGCAATCTACCGGAGTGCCGTTGCACGACCACACCTCCACGTCGTTCCATTTCCTGCGCAGTTTCAGTCGCAGCGGCTCCGCAGCCGAGAAGGCGCAAGAGTATCCGCTCCGTGCCGATTCAGGAGCGCAGACAAGCAGTTGTCCGAGTCCGCTCACCATGTCTATAAGCGACGCCAAACCCTTGGAGTGATAGCCGTCGTCATTTGAAATTAATATTAAAGGTTTCTTATTTTCCATAAAAATATGATGTTTCGGCTGCAAAAGTAATAAAAAAATGAGTTAATCCGCCATTTTTTCATTAAAAATGTGTATCTTTGCACGATAAAAAGTGAATCTACGCCATTCGCCATGGCTCATGGCAACAAATTGAAGTAAGAAGAAATGGGAAAAATAATCGCATTAGCAAACCAGAAGGGTGGTGTGGGAAAGACCACGACCACCATCAACCTGGCGGCATCGTTGGCAACACTGGAGAAAACGGTGCTGGTGGTTGACGCTGACCCGCAAGCAAACGCGTCGAGTGGTCTCGGAGTGGACATAAAGCAGATTGACTGTTCGCTCTACGAGTGTATAATTGACCATGCCGACGTGCGCGACGCCGTATATACAACGGATATTGAAGGGCTTGATATCATACCAAGCCACATCGACCTCGTGGGAGCAGAGATAGAGATGCTCCAACTGGAGAACCGCGAGAAGGTGCTGAAAAACCTGTTGCAGCCTATCCGTGACGACTACGACTTCATACTCATCGACTGCAGCCCGTCGCTGGGACTCATCACGGTGAACTCCCTTACTGCCGCCGACTCGGTTATTATTCCCGTGCAGTGTGAGTATTTCGCACTTGAGGGAATAAGTAAACTGCTGAATACCATAAAGATTATCAAGAGCAAACTGAACACGAAACTCGAGATAGAGGGCTTCCTGCTCACGATGTACGACTCACGTCTTCGTCTTGCAAACCAAATATACGACGAGGTGAAACGCCATTTCCAGGAGTTGGTGTTCAAGACTGTTATCCAACGCAACGTGAAACTTAGCGAGAGCCCGAGCCACGGTTTGCCCGTGATTCTCTACGACGCAGACTCTACGGGAAGCAAGAACCACCTGTCGTTGGCAAAGGAAATAATAAACAAGAATAAATTAGGAGCTTAGAGTTAAGAATTGTCCAGAACTCATTGAACTCCATAAGTTAGCAAAAACAGAAACTTGAAGGATTTAAGAAAATGGCAGTACACAAAAGATACGACCGCAGTGTGCTCGGACGCGGACTTGACGACATCGGCAACGGACGCGGACTTGACGCACTTATAGATACCGGAGAGGTGAGGACACAAGGTTCGTCGAACCTCAACGAGATACCTCTCTCGCAGATTGAGCCTAACCCCAACCAACCTCGCCGTGAGTTTGACGAGGAGGCGTTGCAGGAACTTGCCAACAGCATAAGGGAAGTGGGTATCATACAGCCCATAACACTGAGGCAGATTGAGGAGGGACGCTATCAGATTATTGCAGGCGAACGCCGTTGGAGGGCATCGCAACTCGCAGGCTTGCAGGCTGTTCCCGCATATATAAGAACCGTTGAGGACGAGAATGTCATGGAAATGGCACTCGTGGAGAACATACAGCGCGAGGACCTCAACGCCATTGAGATAGCCTTGGCTTATGAGCATCTGGCGGAAACCACCGGCATGACCCAGGAGAAAATATCAGAGCGCGTGGGGAAGAGCCGCACGGCGGTAACCAACTACATGCGTCTGCTGAAGCTGCCTGCCCAGGTGCAGATGGCACTGAAGAACCACGAGATAGACATGGGGCACGCCCGCGCCCTGCTCTCGCTCGACTCGCCAAGCGTGCAGATAAAGCTGTTTAAGGAAATACAGAAAAACGGCTATTCGGTGCGTAAGGTGGAGGAAATGGTGAAGATGCTCAACAACGGTGAGGATGTGCAAACCGCCAAGAAGAGCATCTCCTCGACTGCACAGCTACCCGAGGAATTCAATATACTGAAGAACCGACTGTCAACACTCTTCCAGACAAAGGTGCAGATGACCTGTAACCCCAAGGGCAAGGGAAAGATAAGCATCCCGTTTGCCAACGAGGAGGAGCTGGAGCGCATAATGAACGCTATTGACAGCTTATGCAATAAGGAATGAAAATCAGACTTGCGTTGGTAGGAACAGAAGGAAGGCACACGCTCTGCCGTATGCTTATGGTCGCGCTGCTCACGGTCGTTGCAGCTGTGGGGACGGAGGCGCAGACAGACTCCTTGGCGAGAAGGCTGGAGCCCGTCTTGGAGGCTACTGACAGCCTAAGGAGGGAATTAGGCATCAGCGACAAGGCGGTGGAGACGAAGTTGAAGGCCATTGCCGACGTGCCGCTGCTGCTCAACGACACCGTGATAAAGACAAAGAAGAAACGCGACTGGGCAACATGGAGTCCCGACCCCCAACGGGCGTTGTGGCTCGCACTGGTAATCCCAGGTGGCGGACAGATTTACAACCGGAAATACTGGAAACTGCCCTTAGTGTACGGTGGATTCATGGGCTGTCTCTACGCCATGAGCTGGAACAACATGATGTACAAGGACTATTCGCAGGCTTATCTTGACATTATGGACTCCGACCCAACGACGCAGAGCTACAACCGCTTCCTGCATTTCGGAATGACCATCACCTCGGCTAACGAGGAGCGCTACAAGAAAATTTTCAAGACCCGTAAGGACAAATACCGCCGCTGGCGCGACATGAGCTTCTTCTGCCTCATTGGTGTCTATGCCCTGTCGGTGATTGACGCCTACGTGGATGCCGAGCTGTCGCAGTTCGACATCTCCGACGACCTCTCGCTTTCGGTGGAGCCGGCAGTGATAAGCAACGGGAAGTCTAACAACCCGATAGACGGCTCGTCGATAGGAGTGAATGTAGGACTGAGGTTCTAACCCATATTATGTATTTAGAAAAAACAAAAACAAAATAATGAAGAAAAAGACAATTTTAATGACCGTCGCCCTCTTCCTTGCCTCTCACGGTGTGATGCAGGCACAGGTGGTGGAAGAGGACTTTGAGGACGAGAACGAAATCACCGTGACTGACGAACAGGGAGAAGAGGAGGTTATAGAGTTCCCTGAGGCAATGGCATTTGAACTTGACAGTCTGCTCAACCTGTATATGTCAAAGACATATCTCTCGGAAGACAACGACTGCAGAATGAAGGACGTGAACCCCGTTTTTGAGAAGGAAGTCTATATCGAGCGTCTGAAGAGGATCCCATCGATAATAGAACTGCCATACAACGAGGTGGTACAGAAGTTCATCGACCGCTATAGCGGACGTCTGCGCCACTCCGTCAGCTATATGCTGGGGGCATCAAACTTCTACATGCCGATATTTGAGGAGGCACTGGAGACCTATGGCCTGCCTCTCGAACTGAAATACCTGCCGGTGATTGAGTCGGCGCTGAATCCCAAGGCGGTGTCGAGAGTGGGAGCAACGGGACTGTGGCAGTTCATGCTTACTACGGGAAAACAGTATGGGCTGAAGGTTAACTCCCTCGTTGACGAGCGCCGCGACCCCGTGAAGTCGTCGTATGCCGCCGCCAACTATCTCAGCGACCTCTACAAGGTGTTTGGCGACTGGAGTCTTGTGATTGCCGCCTACAACTGTGGTCCCGACAATATCAACAAGGCCATACACCGCGCCAAGGGAGTGAAGGACTATTGGCACATCTATCCCTACCTGCCTAAGGAGACGAGGGGCTATGTGCCGGCTTTCATTGCCGCCAACTACATTATGACCTACTATTGCGATCACAATATATGCCCCATGGTGACACGCCTCCCGGCAAAGACCGACACCGTGATGGTTAGCCGCAACGTGCATCTTGAGCAGGTAGCTTCAGTGTGCAATGTGGATATTGAGCAGCTGCGAGCACTCAATCCTTCCTATCGCCGCGACATAGTGCCGGGACTGACGGAGCTTTCCGCCTTGCGCCTGCCACAGACGGAAGTGGGACGCTTCATCGACCGCGAGGACTCGGTGTATAACTACCGAACAGACGAACTGCTGACCAAACGCGCACTCGTTGCCGTAAACGACGACGTGCCTACCTACACCTCAAAGCGGAGCAGCTCGCGAAAGAGCAGTTCGAGACGTGTACGCAGCAGCCGTTCACGTGGCAAGACAGTGACCATAAAGCAAGGACAGACACTGTCGGAAATAGCAAAACGCAACGGAACCACTGTCGCCAAGCTGAAAAAGCTGAATGGCATAAAGGGGACAAACATTCGTGCGGGAAAGAAACTCAGGGTGAGATAACTCCACCTTATTATATATTGTTGACAAGTTGACGAGTTTTTAACTCCTTGAACTACTAAAAAAAACTACAGTTATGGATGACGAGCAGAAAAAAAGAGAAGAGCTGGACGACAAATTGATAATGGGCGCATTCCAACATCTTTTGGACTCCTACAGCCAGTCGAGACACCGCCAGAAGATCGATATCATAACCAAGGCGTTCAACTTCGCACGACAAGCCCATAAGGGAGTGAGACGCTTGTCGGGTGAGCCTTACATATTGCATCCGATAGCAGTGGCGCAGATAGCATGCGAGGAAGTGGGTCTTGGCTCAACGAGCATCTGTGCCGCACTGCTTCACGATGTGGTGGAGGACACCGACTACACGTGCGAGGACATAGAAAACATCTTCGGTGCGAAGATAGCGCAGATTGTTGATGGACTGACGAAAATCAGCGGCGGCATATTCGGCGAGCAGGCGTCGGCACAGGCGGAGAACTTCAAGAAACTGCTTCTCACCATGAGCGACGACATTCGTGTGATTCTAATAAAGATTTGCGACCGTCTGCACAACATGCGCACCCTTGCCAGTCAGCCTGCCAACAAACAGTATAAGATTGCCGGCGAGACGCTCTATATCTATGCCCCGTTGGCTAACCGTCTTGGACTGAACAAGATAAAGACCGAACTTGAGGACCTCAGCTTCAAGTATGAGCACCCCGACGAGTACTCTGCCATAGAGCGTAAGTTGGCTTCCACACAGGAGTCACGACACGAACTCTTCGACCAGTTCACGTCGCCCATACGCGAGGCTCTCGACAACATGGGCATAAAGTATGTGCTCAAGGAACGTGTGAAAAGCCCTTATTCCATTTGGAACAAGATGCAGAACAAGCATGTCACCTTTGAGGAAATCTACGACATTCTCGCCGTGCGAATCATTTTCAGCCCAAAGCATCGAGAGGACGAGATAAACGAGTGTTTCAACATCTATGTTGCAATAAGCCAGATTTACAAGTCGCATCCCGACCGCCTGCGCGACTGGCTCAACCACCCGAAGGCAAACGGCTATCAGGCGCTGCACGTCACGCTGATGTCGAAACAGGGAAGATGGATAGAGGTGCAGATAAGGTCCGACCGCATGGACGAGATAGCGGAGCAGGGATTTGCCGCACACTGGAAATACAAGGAGGGCGGAGAGATAGAGTTTACCGAGGACGAGGGCGAGCTGAACGAGTGGCTTCACACCATAAAGGAAATTCTCGACGACCCGCAGCCCGACGCCATGGACTTCCTCGATGCCATAAAGCTAAACCTCTTCGCCTCGGAGATTTTCGTTTTCACACCAAAGGGAGAGATAAAGACGATGCCTGCCGGATGCACCGCCCTCGACTTCGCCTTCTCCATCCACACCTTCCTCGGAAGCCATTGCATAGGAGCGAAGGTGAACCACAAGCTCGTGCCGCTGAGCCATAAGCTGCAGAGCGGCGACCAGATAGAGATTCTAACGTCAAAGTCGCAACATGTGCAGCCGTCGTGGATAAACTTCGTCTCCACGGCAAAGGCTAAGGCAAAGATACAGGCAATACTGCGCCGCGACGGAAGGGAGACGCAGAAGCAGGGAGAGGAATTGCTACGTGCCTTCTTCAAAAACAACGACATGGAATACACTGCATCGGCTGCCGACCGGCTGGCGGCATTCCATGATGTGGCAAAGCGAGAGGACTTCTTCCAGGCCATAGGCGACAAGAGCATCATACTCGGCGAGAAGGACATCGACGAGCTGAACGGCAAGAAAAAAGACTCCAATGGCCCCAGTTGGCGAAAGTTTGTGCCCTTCCTCAAGTCGGGGAAACATAAGAAGGAAGAGGCAGATGACACACCTAAACTGCTCGTCGTTTCCGACAAACTCAACCGCAAGAAACCAATCTTCATCACCGACGACAACATCACACAGTATAAGTTCATGCACTGTTGTCACCCTATCCCCGGCGACGATGTGTTAGGTTTCATCGACAACAAGAAACAGATAGAAATCCACAAGCGTGCCTGCCCCGTGGCTGCCCGTCTGAAGAGCAGCTTCGGCAACCGTATTCTCGACGCGAAGTGGGACATGCACAAGAAACTCTTCTTCGATGCCACTATTCAGATGAAGGGCATCGACCGCATAGGACTCCTCAACGAGGTGACTAACGTCATCTCACGTCAGATGAACGTAAACATCCACACCGTGTCAATAACCTGCGACGACGACATCTTCGACGGGAAGTTCGAGTTGCGTGTTCACGACCGTGAGGACGTAAAGACCATAATAGACAACCTCAAGCAGGTAAGTGGACTGCAGGAGGTGTCGCAGATAATGTAAAATTAACAAAAATGAAAATTAAATTACTGCTACTATTGGCTATGGTGTCGCAGACACTAACTGCCGCCAACAAATACGACAATCCCGACACACTTTTCGTGGCACGCGACGGCACGGGAGAGTTTCGTAACATCGACGATGCCATTGAGGTGTGCCGCGCCTTCATGGACTATCACAAGGTGATATTCGTGAAGAAAGGCATCTACAAGGAGAAACTCATTATACCTTCGTGGCTCACCAACATAGAGATATGTGGCGAGGACGCTGAGCAGACCGTAATAACATGGGACGACCATGCCAACATCCGGACACAGGAACGCCCGAAAGGCATGGGAACCTTCCGCACCTATACGCTGAAAATTGAAGGCTCTGACATCACCCTGAAGAATATCACCATAGAAAACAACTCGGCACGCCTCGGACAGGCAGTAGCCCTACACACCGAGGGCGACCGACTCGTGTTCGTCAATTGCCGCTTCCTTGGCCATCAGGACACAGTATATACCGGTGTAGGCGGCTCACGCCAACTCTTCCGCAACTGCTATATTGAGGGAACCACCGATTTCATCTTCGGTCCCGGCACGGCATGGTTTGAGGACTGCGAGATACGCAGCAAGGCAAACTCCTACATCACAGCTGCCTCCACACCCAAGGACCAGCCCTACGGATATGTCTTCAACCGTTGCCGCCTGACTGCCGACGAGGGCATTGACAAGGTCTATCTCGGCCGTCCGTGGCGCGACTATGGCTACACCCTCTTTATGAACTGCGACCTTGGTTCCCACATCCGTCCTGAAGGTTGGCACCACTGGCAGAAGAACCGCGAGCAAACCGCCCGCTATCTGGAGTGTGGCAACACCGGAACTGGTGCCGACACAACAGGCAGAGTAGGGTGGAGCAGACAGTTGGACAAGAAAGAGGCAAAGAAAATTACCATGGAAGAGGTGCTCGGCCATATAAAATGAACGTAAAGACTTACTTTCCAGTAAACTGCCCCATGAAGAGGATGGCACCGGTGTAGTTGTCTTGAATCATATAGACGAAGGGACGGTCGCAGTGGAAATCAACACGGCGAGGCTCCTGTGGACGCATGGAGGTAAGCTTCACCATACCCATGGTCACGGCAGCCGCCTTTGTACCCTCTTCGCTCACCTCTATCTTCGCTTTCTGCAACATCTCCGACACATACACGTTGCCGTTGGCAAAGGAAGAGAAGTCGGCGCGTGTGGCATCAAACATCGAGGGTGCTCCTAATTTAGCGACGATGCCCTTCAGCGGCAGCTTCATCTCTGTAGTGAAGCGTGGGAGTTTCAGGTCAACCAAACATTCCTCCATATTTCGGCGGAGCGACGCTATGGTGTCGGCATTGAGGGTTTTTGTCAAGTCGGAAATAAACTTGCCTTCGTTGGGCAGGATAACCGTCATTGAATAAGCTCCTGAACCGTAGGGCAACGTCACTGCCGAATATACATCGTTCGACGTGTAGTAGTATTTGGCATTCCGATGCATCATATCTACATACATTATGTCGCGTGTGTAGCCGTTGAACTGCTCCTTCTTGGTGTTGTTCTTGTCGAACTTGTCAGTCCATGTGCCGTTGAAGTATATGGCGTTCAAGATGTATGACACAGCCGACGGTTCCACCTGGTCGATGATGGTGGGAATCATGTTGTTCGTGTGCTCACTGCACCAGCCGTTTATGCGCTTTGTGCTCTCAGGATTGGTGAAGTCGAGTGATTCCACTGCACCCTGATAACTGTCGGCAATGGTTGAGGCGAATTTCTTCTTCAGCTTAAACTCCTTGTTGAGGGCTATATAGTTGGCGATGTTGAGTGTCGTCTGCTTGTCGGCAGTCTTTGCCCTTCGAATGAGATAGGCGTAGAAGGCGTTCATCTCGTCTATATCGAAATCCTTCGCTCCTATGGCATCCATAATCTCCTCTCGTGTTGACGCTTCTGCTCCGTTGGCGAGCATCGCCATGAGATAGGTTACACTCATTGGCGAGACAACATTCGATCCAACACCCTTCATCTCTGAAAAGAGGTTGAGGGCAAAGTTGTTGTTGCGCTTCACGAGGTCGTATTGTGCGTCGGACAGCACCATGAACTCAGGGTCTATTTCTTCTTCTGTTGTCATGCTTACAATATCATTACTCTTGTTGTCACTGATTTTCTTTGTCGAGCTGCAAGCCGAAAGGGCGAGCAGCACTGTTGCCGTCAAGGCAATGTTGTTGAATGTCTTCTTCATACTGTTACAATTTTATCTTCACAACATCAAAACATCCCCAAAGTCATTTCCTTGCGTCATCCTCCGAATTATTTGGTTTATTTAACTAATCAATTTTCAACCTTCAATCTCCAATGTCATTATTGTAGCGGATTAAAATGTTAAAAACAGGCAGTGGAGGTAAGGAAAGAGAAGGGAAAACGGTGTAAAGATATAATAAATGTTAATATCGGGAAGTTTTTTTTGCATATTTGAGTATTTGTGATTTATTTCTTTTAAATTTGCAGTTGCTAATGCCACGCAGGCCCTTAACGAGTGTTGCACGGCATGCCAAAATACAAACTATAATCAAAAAAAATCACGAATAATAATTATACTAACTAAAAAATAAAAACGTATGAAACAACAACTCAAGAGAGTCTCTATGGCTCTGCTTATGACGATGGTTTGTTTCCTTGCTTTTGCGCAAAAGACCATTACGGGTACGGTGAAGGACTCGCAGGGAGAGGCCATCATCGGTGCTTCTATTTTAGAAAAAGGTACGCGCAATGGTGTAGTGACAGACTTCGACGGCAACTTTACCATCAAAGTGTCGGGCGACAACCCGCTTGTGATTTCCTACATTGGAATGAAGACACAGACAGTAAAGGTGGCAGGAAAAACAACTATCAACGTAGTCCTCGAAGACGATGCACAGACACTTAACGACATCGTGGTTGTAGGTTACGGTACCATGAAGAAAAGCGACCTCACAGGT
>CALZDK010000048.1 GCA_945637645.1 uncultured Prevotella sp. | reverse complement strand
GGCAACACCGTCCTCTACACAGAAAGCAATGTGGTGAACACCATGGTTGCCCTTATCGAGCCACTTCTGTATGGTGCTCTCAGGAGATGTTGGCTCGAGAAGCTCAAGCTTAACCTCGCCACACTTGAGGAAAGCAGTCTTCACCTTCTGGTCTTCCACTACTTCCACTGCGTAACACTTCAGTCCCAATACGTTCTCAAAGTATGGGAGCGACTCTTCAATGCTCTGGACTGCTATGCCCAGGTGCTCAATATGAGAAATCTTCATAGTTTATGTATTTAAATTGTATAATGTTTCATTACTAAGACCGTGCAAAGTTAATGATTTTAATCAATACCAACAAAGAATGAAATGAAAATATTGTTAAGTACAGTCATTTTAGTGCAAGTTTTGTTGCTTTTCGCTACATTTCAATGGTAAAACGCACATTAAACCGGCGGCCGGTAAGATAGTTTGGCACCGCAAACTGGTTGTTGGTGACATCCGTAACCCAGTAATAGGAGTTGACATTGCTAATGCCGAAGAGGTTGAGACAGTCAGCAGCAAGCCATAGGTTGCGGTACCAGCTTCCGTTTTCCTTGCCTTTGGCAAGCAGATAGCTGAGACCTATGTCGGCTCGCTTGTAGGCGGGTGCACGAAACTGCATACGCTCTATTCCGGAGTGTGGAGGGCCAAAAGGCAAACCGTCGGCATAAGCTAAGCGAAGTGTCATGCGCCAGCGTTCCGTACCAGGGAAATAGTCGGTAAAATGCAGGTTCAGCGAATAGCGTTGGTCGGTGGGAAGCGGCAGCGACACACCGTAGAGTGTCTGGCGGGTCTTCATGAGCGAGAAAGTCAGCCACGAGTCGGTGCCTGGCACAAACTCGCCGTAGAGCTTGAAGTCCATTCCTGCGGCATAGCCGTCGCACAGGTTCTCTCCATAGTAAGTAACCTTCACATTATTAATATTATAAGGTATGAGGTTGTGGAAACGCTTGTAATATGCCTCGGTGGTGAACTTAAACTGCCTTGAAAGCATCTTGAAGCGATAGTCGAACGCCGCAACGAAATGTATTGACTGTTGGCTCTTTATCTTTTCGTTAAGTGTGACCACTGTTCTGCCATTTACGGTAGATGTGTCGCGGAGTTCCTTGTAGAACGGTGTCTGGTAGTAAATGCCGGTGGCAAGGCGAAACGTGACATCGTGGTTGAAGCCTGGAACAATGGCAAGCGATGCTCTCGGCGACACTGTAGTCTCTCCGTTGAACGACCAATTGCTGAAACGCAAACCGTAGTTAAGCGTGAAAAACGACTGTTTCTCGCCGTCCGTAGCGAACCTATAGGTGTCCATGAGATAGCCCTCTATACGACGGGAGTCAATCTCGTTTTGCGAACGGAGTGAGTAGATAAGGTCGAGTCGGTCGGCGGTATGGGGAATGGAGTAGCCACTTGAGTCGCGCATCTCATACTCGGTGGAGTTTTCCTTCACTTTCTCAAATTTTATTGCCAACGAAGCCTCCATGTCGTGGCGTTTTGTCTTGTGGCGGGCTATGAGCTTGAGGTTCTCCACATGTCCGGTAAGGAAGTTGCGTCCGTGCTCCATATAAGTTCCGACTCCAATGTTGGTGTTGTTACTCACGTCGTCGAGCCAATACTGTCCCTGTATGTCGTATGTTTCCTGCTCCTTGGTGTAGAAGGCTGAGGCAAGGAGCGACACGCTTGTGTTCTTTCCAAACCTCCTCGTAATGTTGAGTGCTCCGAAAAGTGTGCGGAACAGGTCTTTTTCCTGTCCGTCGAAATAGACCTTGAAAGACTTCACATCGGTAAGTGTGCCGAACGATGTCTCACGGTTGGATGGTTGGAAAGTGTAGTGGTTGTCGGAGATGTTGCCGATGAAATCGACACTCCAGAGCGAGTCGGGCCTATAGCTTATGAAGGTCTGATAGTCGAGATAATCGGGTTTGTATTCTCCTTCCGTGTCGAGCGAGCCCAACAGATATTTGTTTGTCTTGTAGCGTAATCCGTGGCTCATGGAAAAACGCTTGCCTCCTATTCCGACGTATGCGCTTGCCCCAAGCAAGGAAACAGAAGCCGACGCCTCTGTTTTCTGCGGCTGACGATAGGTTATGTCGAGCACCGACGACATCTTGTCGCCGTATTTTGCCTCAAATCCGCCTGTGGAAAAAGCCACGCTACCGACCATATCGGGGTTTATGATGCTCAGTCCTTCCTGCTGTCCGCTTCTTACGAGGAAAGGCCTATAAACCTCAACATTGTTTATATAAACGGCGTTTTCATCGAAACTGCCTCCGCGGACATTATACTGCGACGACATCTCATTGTGGGAGGACACGCCTGCCTGTTGCTGCACCAGTTCCTCCACGGAATTTCCAGTTGCCGAGGGAGAGTTGCGGACATCCTTTATGTCGAGTTTTTCTGTCTGTGTAGTCTGTCGGCGGCGTTCGGTAACAACAAGTTCGTCGAGCGATTCCATTGGATTCAACACCACTCTCAGAGTCTGTTTGCCACGCGGGTTTCTCAAAATGCGCTGCCTTGTCTTGTAGCCAACCATGGAAAATCTTACTATCACACTGTCAGCGGATTGCAGCTGTAGGCTGAACTTTCCCTTTAGGTTTGTCATCGTCACTTTTGCCTGACTGACGCAAGCCACCGTGGCAAGCTCTATAGGGTTTCCGTCGTTGTCAACGACACTACCCGACAGAGAGAACGACTGTGCCACTGCCGACAACGACAACACAAGAAGCACCAATGTCGTGACTATATGTCTCTTAAATGTAGATTCCATATTCTTCTAAACTAAAAAAAACGCATTTTATTGTGATTAGAAGCTCCAAACGTGTGTTAAAATGCGGTTAAGCCACTTATACCTGCACCTGAACCAACGGAAAGCGCTGACAGGCTTTCCCCCATAACCAAGAATGAAGTCGCGCAATTTGTTTGCCCTGTATGGTAGTCCCACGTCGAGGAAGCAGAAGTGTTGACATCCGT
The DNA here is from genome assembly GCA_945637645.1 of uncultured Prevotella sp. GTDB lineage: Bacteria > Bacteroidota > Bacteroidia > Bacteroidales > Bacteroidaceae > Prevotella. Next base: position 8,635 of record CALZDK010000048.1, on the reverse strand, counting down.
CCTCGTATGCTGTCTTTATGGCATTCCAAACCGTAACCTCGGCAGGATAAAGGCGCAAGTAGCTTTTTCTCAGATATGCGGCATACCAGAGATAGGCATTGCCTTTCGACACCGCAAAGGCGCAACAGCCTATCGTGGTATCGTTGTAGGTGGTGATGAGCAGTTTGCCACACCCAGACTCCACCACCTTACGGAAGAATGTGGCATCGGGAATGAATCTCTTTGGCTTGAAATAGTTGTGGGCTTTGAGCAGATGGACAAAATCGGCAAATTCTTCCTCCGTCCTCACCTCGTGTGTCTCCACGCCTTTCGCTATAGCCCCATTAATGCGCCCCAACAGCTTTGCCGATATCCTTTCCTCCGGCGACTTGCTGTGCAGCGAGTTGTGTATGTTCAGCCAGTTGACGGCAAAAAAGCCGAGTCCGCTCAGGGTTTTGTAGCCAAACATCTTGCTTGTGAAGTTGCTAAGCTCAATATACTCCACGTGGACAGGCATCCATTTAACCAACTCTGTCATCATCAGGTTGAACAGCTCGTCCCTGTGCTCCTCAAATCCCGTATAGTCTCCTTCTCCCACAATACGGCAGTGCCACAAGAGGAAAGGAGGAACGAGCCACGAGCGACGACGTATCACGGCGAGAAGATGTGCTGCAACACGGCCGTCGGCACATCTTGCCACCACCATGACAGGCCTATGGCGAGGTGTGTCTTTATAGATGCGGAACAGTTCACTGCTATGGAAGAAATCCGAAGCCTGGAACTCTGGCAATTCCTCACTATCCGTACATATTATAATAGATATGTCGTTCACTGCTGCAAAAATAATAAATAAAATAAAAAAAACAATGGTTTCGCGCGTTTTTTTGGCTATTATTCTTACCTTTGTGTCCGAAAACAACATTTATTCATAAAAAAACACAAAAGAATGACTAATTTCAAGGATTTGGCACAAATAAGAAGAAGCCATAGAAAGTTTACAGAGGAGGAAATAAGCCCTGAGGACGTACAGACAATACTTAGGGCTGCGCTCATGTCGCCAACGTCGAAAAGCCAGAGAGCGTGGCAGTTCGTGGTGGTTGAGGACAAGCAGGACATCGACAAGCTCGCCGACGCAAAAGACCTCGGATCGCAATTCATGAAAGGTGCGCCGCTTGCCATAGTAGTCCTTGGCGACCCGCAACAGAACGACTGCTGGATTGAGGACGGATCAATAGCCGCTATTTCAATGCAGTATCAGGCAGAGGAACTTGGACTTGGGTCTTGCTGGGTGCAGATGAGAGGCAGAGGACTTGCCGACGGCACACCTGCCGACGAGGTGATACGCGGAGTGCTCGACATTCCCTCAAACCTCAACACACTCTGCATCATTGCCTTCGGACACAAAGCCGACCAGCGCAAGCCTCAAAACGAGGACAACCTGAAATGGGAGAACGTGCATGCCGACAAATACTAATCCACCGATGAGGATAGCACTTGTAGGAGCAGGAAATCTCGCCACAAACATAGGTAAGGCTTTCATTGCGGCAGGACACGATGTGCTACAGGTGTTCAGCCGCACTGAGGCTAATGCTGCCACACTGGCGAAGGAACTAAACGCGGCTCATACTGCAAACATTGCCGAATTGACCGACAAAGCCGACGTTTATGTCTTCTCCGTAAAAGACTCTGCCTTGGCAGACGTGGTGAGTGAGGCAGGCAAGGGACGCGAGGCAAAAGTGTTTCTACACACGGCGGGAAGCGTTGGAATCGACATTTTCCGCGACAGTGTGCAGCACTACGGGGTGCTCTATCCCATGCAGACATTCACAAAAAGCAGGGAAGTAGATTTCAGCAAAATACCTGTTTTCATCGAGTGGAACGACGCCACTGCTGAAAAAGCCATAAGGGCGCTTGCCGACAGCATTTCGGAAAAAGTAACGGTTCTATCGAGCCACGACCGCAAATACCTTCATCTTGCCGCTGTCTTCGGTTGCAACTTCGTAAACCATTGCTATGCGCTTGCCGCCGACATCATGGAGAGCCACGGTATGACTTTCGACATGCTTCTGCCCTTGCTCGACGAAACACTGGCAAAGGTACACAGCCTGCATCCACGCAATGCGCAGACAGGACCGGCAGTGAGATACGACCGCAACGTGATCGACCGCCAGACAGCCATGCTTGAAGACAATCCCATAATGAAGGAGATATATGAGACAATGAGCAATAGTATTCATAAGAAAGCAACAGGACAAGAGTGATGATTAACTACGATTTGACAAAGATAAAGGCAATAATCTTCGATGTTGACGGAGTGTTGAGCGCAGAAACCATTACGCTACACCCCAACGGAGAGCCGATGCGCACCGTGAACATTAAGGACGGATATGCCATACAACTTGCCATGAAGCAGGGATTGCGCATAGTGATTCTTACAGGCGGAAAGACGGAGAGCGTGCGCAAACGATATGAGAACTTAGGTGTTGAGGACATTTTCATGGCGTGTGCCGTTAAGCTGAAGGTCTATAAGGAATTTCTTGCAAACTACGGATATACCGACGAGGAAATAATGTATATGGGCGACGACATCCCCGACTACGAGATTATGCAGCGTGTGGGATGCCCTGTGTGTCCGAAAGATGCCTGCAGCGACATAAAGTCACTGTCTATCTACACCAGCGACCGCACGGGAGGACATGGTTGCGGACGCGATGTCATTGAGCAGGTGCTTAGGGCACAGGGAAAGTGGCTTGAGAGCGAGAAGGCGTTTGGCTGGTAAAGTAACAACTCGCCAATTTGTCAACTGACAGCATGTCGCAGACATGCGAAACTTATATACAATATGTTAGACAATCTGAAGAAATACAACATAGTGCTCGCGAGCAACTCACCGCGCCGTCGCGAGCTTCTTGCGGGTCTCGGAATAGAATTCACTGTAAAGGTGTTGCCCGATATCGACGAGAGCTATTCGCCTACCCTTCCGGCAACAGAAGTGGCGGAATACATAGCTGAGAAAAAGGCCAAGGCATACAAGAGCCTATTGCATGCCGACGACCTGATAATCACGGCAGACACAGTGGTGATTGTAGGCAACAAGATACTCGGCAAGCCACACGACGCTGCCGAAGCAAAGGAAATGATCCGTGACATTAGCGGCAAGACCCACTGCGTGGTAACAGGCGTGTGCATCACTGGACGCGATGTCCACCGTAGCTTCTCCGTTTCCACCGATGTTTCGTTTTCACAACTCACCGACGAGGAAATAGAATACTATGTAGAACGCTACAAGCCCTTCGACAAGGCTGGGGCATACGGCATTCAGGAGTGGATAGGATTCATTGGCGTCACCTCGTTGAGTGGAAGCTACTACAACGTAATGGGATTGCCAGTTCAACGAATCTACACCGAACTGAAATCTCTATAAACAAGTTTTTTTGTTAATTACCCCCCCCCTCATGTTAATAAGATTTAATTTGACAATGATTTAATCGATATTATTTTGTAGTGTCGGAATTACACACTAATTTTGCATACGACAACTAGTAATTTTAATCTATATTTATCATTTTCCTAATTGGGAATCGGTCTGAGAAGATAGATTCCCATTTTATTTTCAATTTATTTCAATCCCCTGTTCTTAAGCAAAGGCTCTATGCTTGGCTTCTTTCCGCGGAAGTTCACATACATGTCCATAGCATCGTCGATGCCTCCAGGTGTAAGAATATATTTACGGAATTTCGTTGCCACTTCCTTGTTGAAGATGTCGCCAGTTTCCTTATATGCCTCGAAAGCGTCGGCCTCGAGCACTTCTGCCCACATATAGCTATAATAGCCCGCAGTATAGCCTCCGCCCATGGTGTGATTGAAATAGGTGGTGCGATAGCGTGGAGGTATCTGGCTCAGCAGTCCACGAGAGACAAGTGTACGTCGCTCGAAATCCAAAAGGTCAACATCTTCGGGCACTTCCTGCACATGATAGTCCATGTCGAGCAGCGATGCAGCAACATACTCTACGGTGGCGAAACCTTGTCCGTATTTTCCGCTGCGGTCAAGTTTCTCAACAAGTTCCTGTGGCATGATCTCACCCGTCTTGTAGTGCTTGGCATAAACCTTCAGCACCTCAGGAGCGAAAGCCCAGTGCTCGTTAACCTGAGAGGGAAGCTCTACGAAATCGCGTGGAACACCCGATACACCCTGATAGTGAACGTCCTTGAAGAAATTGTGAAGGGCATGTCCAAACTCATGGAACATGGTACTTGTCTCGTCGGCACTGAGCAAAGCAGGCTGTCCGGCTGCAGGCTTGGTGAAGTTGCAAACTATTGTCACCACTGGTGTCACCTTCTTGCCGTTCTCGTACGACTGGCTGCGATAAGTGCCACACCATGCCCCACCCCGCTTCGAGGCTCGTGGGAAGAAATCGAGGAACAATACGCCAAGCAGACTGCCATCAGCGTCGCGGCACTCGAAAGACTGTGCGTCGGGATGTGGCAGAGGAACGTTTTTCAGCGGCTTGAATGTTATTCCATAGAGGCGGTTGGCACAGTAGAACATTCCGTCGCGCACGTTGTTCAGCTCAAGATAAGGGCGAAGCTCGTTCTCGTCGAAGCTGTATTTTGCACGCTTGGCACGGTCGGCATAGTAGCGCCAGTCCCAGCCCTCAGCCTCAAAGTCGCGTCCGTCTTTTGCCATCTCAGTCTGAATGTCGGCAAGTTCTTCCTTTGCCTTTGCCAATGCGGGTTTCCACACCTGGTCGAGCAGTTCATACACGGCGTCAGAGGTTTTTGCCATTCGTGTGTCGAGTGCCATGGAGGCATAATCCTTGAATCCCATAAGATGAGCCTTCTCGGCACGCACTTTCAGCAGTCGGCGTATAATGTCGCGATTGTCGTTTGCGTTTCCGTGGCTTCCGCGGCTTGTGTAGCCCTTGAACATTCTCTCACGCAACTCACGTCTTTCGGAATACTGCAGGAAAGGCATCACGCTCGGGTTGTGGAGAGTGAACACCCACTTGCCTTCCAATCCCGCCTCCTTGGCTGATTCAGCGGCGTTGGCTATGAGGTTTTGTGGCAGTCCGGCAAGGTCTGCCTCATTGTCAACAACGAGTTTGAAGGCATTGGTCTCGGCAAGCATGTTCTGTCCGAAGGTGAGCTGCAACATCGATATTTCGGCATTCAGCTCCCTAAGCCTCTGCTGTTGCTCGGCATTTAGGTTGGCACCGCTGCGCACAAAGTCCTTGTAGGTCTCTTCAAGTAGTTTTTTCTGCTCCTTGTCGAGATTCATCTTCTCCTGGTTGTCATACACATATTTCACACGTTTAAACAGTTCCGCGTTCATCGTTATGTCGTCGGAATGTTTCGACAGCAGGGGCGACAGCTCACGGCTGACGGCCTGCATCTCCGCATTGGTGTTGGCACTGTTCTGTCCATAGAACACGCTGCTCACCTTGTTGAGCAGTTTCCCGCTGCGGTCGAGAGCCACAATGGTGTTCTCAAACGTTGCCGTCTTCTTGTTCTTCACTATTGCCTCTATCTCTTTCTTCTGCTCCTCCATTCCCTTTATGAAGGCAGGCTTGTAGTGCTCCACCTTAATCTTGTCGAACGGAGGAATGCCGTAAGGCGACGAATACTTGCCAAAGAACGGGTTGTCGCCCTTGGCAAGGGCGCTGCCGCAGACTATTGCCGCAGCGCAGGTTGTGATAATTGTTTTTCTCATATCGTTATGTTTTTTAAATTACTGGCAAAGTTACAACTTTTTTTCTATTCACACAACTTTTTAGTATGCAATCTGTTTCCCGTCACATCTTATCACGTTTGCATCCTTCAGTTTCCCCATCACAGTGTCCCTGTCAACATAAGTGGCTGTCAGAGCGCCTGAGTTTGGGAAACGGTTGAAATAGATGTCGTTGGTCATGTAGAGACTTATTCCTGCCACCTGTTTGTCACTTCCCACCTTATTATAATAATTAAGAATTCTCGGCAACACCCTTGGTAACACCTTCACACCGGTTTTCCCGTTTCTGAAGTCAACCACCGCCACCACATGCCAACGCTTGCGTTTGTCTATAGCCTGCTCTTTCTGCTCGTTGGTGCATTTGTGCGATATTGTCAGGTGTCTGCCATACTTCTCGTTTATGGTGTTCATCATATCCCGGAATATCTGCCCATGTGCAGACGTGTCCTTCAGTTTGTTCACACCTATATAATAATGTATCATTTCGTGTATCAACGTGTCCTCCAGTTCCTGCTCCGACAAGTCGAAACGCTGACTGATGCGAAGTCGGAAATTGTAATGCTCCACCTTTCCGAGCAGCCGCCTGCGCTTCTGGAACACACATTGCCCAAGAAAAGTCTTGGCGTTGCTCAGCTCTATGGGAATCTTCGGCAGCCTACCGGCGAACATTTGCCTGTTAAACTCCTCAAATCTCTTTTCCAAATATGGTATCGTAGCTTTCATCGTTTGTTGTTTTAATTTTTATCCTCCTTTTGCCATTTCAACTGCAAAGATACTTCTTTTTCCCCAAACAAGCAAATATTTCCAATAATTACAAAACTTTTATTATCAACGCCCTTAACATTAAACATTTTCAGTAAGTCTAAGGTTTGTTAAATTCCCGTAAATGTGATGCGATAATTATTCTCTTATTGAGTATTTTGATTATCTTTGTCCACAGAATACATAAAAGAAATGAAAGATATAATAGATTTTCTGCGCGACTTGTCGTGCAACAATAATAAGGAGTGGTTTGCAGCTAACAAGCAACGTTATCAAACGATGCTCGCCAGATGGTATGAGTTTTGCGGGAAACTGATTGAAACCGTAGGGCAGTTCGACCCTGACATAGCTCACTTGTCCGTTAAGGACTGCACCTATCGCATCTATCGCGACACAAGGTTCAGTGCCGACAAAAGCCCATACAAGACCCATTTCGGCGTGTTCCTGTCAAAAGGCGGAAAGAAGTCCATGCACGCAGGATATTACTTCCATGTGGGCACTGGCTCAGGAGAGGACTATCCTCATTGCCACATGATTGCATCGGGAAACTATTGCTACGAACCACGCGTGGTAAAGATGCTTCGCGAGGACATCAGCTTTGGCTGGGAGGAATTTAAGCAAGATGTGCTCGACGTGGCTGACCCTTCGTTCAGAGTTGATATGGACGGAGCTCTGAAGCGAGTGCCAAAGGAATATCCTGCCGACGCTCCTTACGCAGACTTCATGCGACTGAAAAGTTTCTCTTTGGTTACTTATCTCGACGACGATTTCATTCTTCAGCCCAATCTCGTCTCGCGAGTGGTTGAACTGTTCAAAACCGTAAAGCCTTTCAACGACTATATCAACAGGGCGGTGGATTACAAAGAAGATTGACAAAATGAAGCACACTCGTATAGAGGAAGAAAAGGCGGTGGTGGAGCAGATGATACGCCTCTATTGCCTGAAGCGCGAAGGCAACGACAAGCTATGCCCAAGCTGCAAGGAACTGTTGGACTATGCCCACTGCCGACTCGACAGATGCCGTTTTGGCGAGCAAAAGCCCACATGCAAGAAATGTCCTGTGCATTGCTATCGGCCAGAGATGAAAGAGCGTATCAGGATGGTAATGCGATGGTCGGGACCAAGAATGATTATCTACCATCCCATTGCTGCCCTAAGGCATCTGTATCGTGAGATGGTTTACTCAAAAGTGTTGAACCAATAAAAGTCACATTATTATGGAATATCTGCCACAAGACCCACACATACTCGTGTCGAGCATAAACATGCTTCTGAGAGACGAGGAGTACGACTCACTTGAATCCCTCTGCTATGCCTTTGGGCGCGACCCTCAGGAAATAACACAATATCTCAAGCACTACGGCTATGTATATAGCGAAGTGCAAAAACAAATGCGACCAGTTGGCTATGATGAATCTTTGTAGAGAGAGACGATCTGATTTGTCAACTCTTCAAACTTCCTCCAACTCTCCTGTTTCAGAATCAATGATAAATCCACGAACCACAATATCCTTTGGCACAAGCGGATGGGTCTTGATTGTCTCCACTGTCTTTTTCACCGATGTGGGAGTGTCTTTGAATCCCTCAAGCCAGTGATGCAAGTCTATTCCGCATTTTTCGATGGTGCCAAGTGTTTCGTCAGTCACTCCACGGGCTATCATTTCATGGCGGAAATGGTCGAAACTCATGTGACAGGCTCCGCAATGAGAATGGGCGACAACCATTATTTCCTCCACTCCCAACTCATAGATGGCAACAATCAGGCTGCGCATGGCTGAGTCGAAAGCCGAAATAACCAGTCCTCCTGCATTCTTTATTATCTTTGCATCGCCGTTCTTCAATCCAAGCGCAGCTGGAAGAAGTTCGGTCAGTCGGGTGTCCATACACGACAACACTGCCAATTTCTTGTCAGGATACTTGTCTGTGATATATTTCTCGTAGCCCTTCTCCGCTACGAACGTCTTGTTAAATTCTATAATCTCGTCAATCATATCCGTAATCCTTTTTTATACATTCTTTATTCAAGTTTCTTGCCATCACATTCTGTTATCTTCGCAAAAACTGCGACAAAATTACAGAAAAGATGCCATATTGCCAAACCAAACAACAAAAAAAACACTTTTTTTGCATGGTTTTTGACGAATCTATTGTAACTTTGCACACA
>CALZDK010000047.1 GCA_945637645.1 uncultured Prevotella sp. | reverse complement strand
GCCGCACTAAGGGTGGTATGATTGTTGACGTATTCGGTATCGAGGCTTTCTTGCCAGGCAGCCAGATCGACGTTCACCCAATACGCGACTACGACCAGTTCGTAAACAAGACAATGGAGTTCAAGGTTGTGAAAATCAACCAGGAGTTCCGCAACGTTGTGGTTTCACACAAGGCTCTCATCGAGCAGGAGTTGGAAGCACAGAAGAAGGAGATTATCGGCAAGCTGGAGAAGGGTCAGATCCTCGAGGGTACAGTGAAGAACATCACCTCTTACGGTGTGTTTGTTGACCTCGGCGGTGTTGACGGACTCATCCATATCACAGACCTCTCTTGGGGACGTGTTGACGACCCACGCAAGGTTGTTGAGCTCGACCAGAAGATTAACGTTGTTATCCTCGACTTCAACGACGAGAAGAACCGCATCGCCCTTGGTCTGAAGCAGCTCACTCCACACCCATGGGACGCTCTCGACTCAGAGCTCAAGGTTGGCGACCGCGTGAAGGGCAAGGTAGTCGTTATTGCAGACTACGGTGCTTTCGTGGAGATTCAGCCAGGTGTAGAGGGACTTATCCACGTTTCAGAGATGTCTTGGAGCCAGCACCTCCGTTCAGCTCAGGATTTCCTGAAGGTTGGCGACGAGGTAGAGGCAGTAATCCTGACCCTCGACCGCGAGGAGCGCAAGATGAGCCTTGGCATCAAGCAGCTGCGTGAGGATCCATGGGAGGCTATCGAGGTTAAGTATCCTGTTGGCAGCAAGCACACTGCAAAGGTACGCAACTTCACCAACTTCGGTGTGTTTGTAGAGCTTGAGGAAGGCGTTGACGGTCTTATCCACATCTCTGACCTCTCTTGGACAAAGAAGGTTAAGCACCCATCAGAGTTCACACAGGCTGGTGCCGAGATTGACGTTATGGTACTCGACATCGACAAGGAGAACCGTCGTCTGAGCCTTGGTCACAAGCAGCTTGAGGACAACCCATGGGATCAGTTCGAGGCTACTTACACCGTAGGCAGCATCCACGAGGGCAAGATTACCGAAATGCTTGAGAAGGGTGCCGTGGTTTCTCTTGAGAAGGGTGTTGAGGGCTTCGCTACTCCAAAGCACCTCGTTAAGGAGGATGGCACACAGGCTACACTTGGTGAGGTTCTGCCATTCAAGGTTATCGAGTTCAACAAGGACAGCAAGCGCATCATCCTTTCACACAGCCGCACATTCGAGGACGCTCAGCGTGAGGAGAAGAAGGCTGCTAAGAAGGCCGCTCGTGCAAGCAAGAAGGAAGAGACAGTTAAGATTGAGAACCAGCCAGCAGCAACAACTCTTGGCGACATCGATGTTCTCGCTCAGCTGAAGGCTCAGATGGAGAAAGGTGAATAATCCTTTGGGACATCATTCCTAAATAATAATAATGGCATGCCGGAACTCAATGTGTGGTTCCGGCATGTTTGTTTGAATACCAATTCCATACACAAACGATGAAACGCATCATTCTTATCACTGGCGGACAGCGTTCGGGAAAGAGCCAGAAGGCAGAGAGCCTTGCGCTCGAACTGAGCGACAACCCGGTGTATCTCGCAACGGCGCACATCTGGGACGAAGAGTTTCGCAGACGTGTGGAGATTCACCAGCAGAGGCGTGGACCACAATGGACTAACATTGAGGAGGAAAAGTTCCTCAGCAGGCATAATGTTGAGGGTAGGGTAGTGGTTATTGACTGCATAACCCTCTGGTGTACCAATTTCTTCTTCTCAAGAGAGAAGGCGGAGTGGGAACAGCCCACAGTGGATGACGCTTTGGCGGCACTTAAAGCCGAGTTCGACAGGTTTACCGACCAGGATGCCACTTTTATTTTCGTTACCAACGAGATAGGCAGCGGAGGAGTGAGCGAGAATACCATACAACGGCGGTTCACCGACCTTGAGGGTTGGATGAACCAGTATGTTGCGTCGAAGGCCGACGAGGTGATACTTATGGTGAGTGGAATAAGTGTGAGGATAAAAGGATTAAAGGATTAAAAGATTAAAGAATTAAAAAAGTTTCTTTTCCATGAGGGCATTTGATATTCAGAAACCAGATAGTGGATTGCGTGAGGCTATTCAGCGTAAGATAGACCACTTAAACAAGCCAAAGGGATCGTTGGGAAGACTGGAGGAGCTTGCCATGCAGCTTTGCCTTATCCAGCAGACGTTGACTCCAGAGCTGAACCATCCCTGCCATCTCCTTCTTGGAGCAGACCACGGTGTGGAACGTGAGGGAGTGAGTGTGTCGCCAAGGGAGGTGACATGGCAGCAGATGATAAACTTCACGAAAGGTGGAGGTGGAGTGAACATGTTTTGCCGACAGCATAATTTCACGTTGAAGATTGTGGACGTTGGTGTTGACCATGATTTGAGCGACATTGATGGAGTTAGGAACAGGAAGATAGCCAATGGAACGGCAAACTTCCTATATGAGCCTGCAATGACAGTGGAACAGATGGATGAGGCGATAAACATCGGTGCCGAACTTGTTGACGAGTGCATAGCCGAAGGTTCCAACATCATCTGCGTGGGTGAGATGGGCATAGCAAACACCTCGCCTTCAAGCATTTGGATGAGCCTGTTTGAGAACATTCCGTTGATAGAGTGTGTCGGAGCGGGAGCAGGACTTGACAACGAGGGAATACGCCACAAGTACGATGTGCTGAGGCGTTCGGTGGAGCAGTTTAGCAAGCTTATGGGCAACGAAGCCTCTGTCGAGGATACCATTCGCTATTTTGGTGGCTTAGAGATGGTGGCAGCCATTGGAGCTATGCTTAGGGCTGCTGAGAGGAAGATAACCGTTATGGTGGACGGTTTCATTATGTCTGCCTGTGCTCTTGCGGCAATAAGGCTCTATCCTGCAGCCTTCGACTATATGGTTTTTGGACATCAGGGCGACGAGGGAGGTCACGCAAGGATGTTGAGCGCAATGAATGCTCGTCCGTTGCTCAGTCTTGGCCTTCGCCTTGGCGAGGGAACCGGTGCCTTGTGCTCATACGCCATCATAGAGAGTGCGGTGAGAATGATTCGAGAGATGAACAACTTCGACAATGCGAAGATAACGAAGTACTTTTAAAATGAAGAATGTTTTAAAATGAAGAATTCTTTTGCAAACGAGAGCAGAGCCAAGCTCGCTTGAGCTATGCCGAGTGCAGCTAAAGAATCGACGAAGTCAATGAAGAATGAAGAATTTTTAGAATGAAGAGATGAGGGTATCTATTGACAATACGAAATGGTGGCAGACAGCATACGCTGCCTTGATATTTTTCACGAGGTTGCCTTTCTGGCGTTTCTATGAGCCTCCGAAGCAGTGCTATGCCCATGTGGTGGAGTATTGGCCGCTGGCAGGCTGGCTTACCGGAAGTGCCATGGGCGCAACAGTCTGGATAGCAAGTCAACATACGAGTGCTACGGTTGCTGTGTTGCTTGCCTTGGCGTTGAGGATGCTTCTGACAGGAGCATTGCATGAGGATGGTCTGGCTGATTTCTTCGATGGTTTTGGAGGAGGCAGGGACAGGAAGCGCATACTTGAAATAATGAAGGACTCTCATATAGGCACCTACGGAGTTTTGGGACTCTTGATGTATCTTGCCATTCTTGTAGCTTCCATGAGCCGAATAGATTCCTCCCTCCTTGCCTTGTCTATGGTAGCTGCCGACCCTTTCTGTAAGATGATTAGCGCACAGATAATCATGTTTTTGCCATACGCACGCACAGAGGAGGAGGCGAAGGCAAAGACAGTTTATGTGAAATATGATGTTGCGGCTGGAATAAGGCTTGCCGTATTAGGATTGTTGCCAATGGTTGTGGCAGGATATGTGATGATAGACTCTTTCTCTCTCTCCTTGGTGAGCCTTGAGACAATGGTGACGGTTCCTTGTCTTGTGTTCTATGGGCTATACATGCTTATGAACAGCAAGTTAAGGGGATACACAGGCGACTGTTGCGGTGCTCTTTTTCTGCTTGTAGAGCTTTCGTTCTTTGTTGCCTTTCAGTTTGTTGTTGGGTGAGAAGGAGTTGACACCTATTCTTTCAAGTCTATGGGGTGAATGAAACTGAATTTTGCACCTTCAGTATAGTTGGTGTCGAGCCATATCTTTCCTCCGAGTCGTTCGATTATCTGCCTGCAAATCTGCAAGCCGAGACCTGTTCCCTGCTTAAACTGGTTAAGTTTCACGAAGCGCTCAAACACTTTTTCCTCGTTCTCCTTCTTTATTCCGCAACCATTGTCAGAAACAGAGAACTTCGCAATGTTGACTTTCGGGTTTACGGAGAGCGTAATGGAAATTACACCCTTTTCACTAAACTTCACCGAGTTTGTGAGAAGGTTTATCAGCACTTGTCGAAGTCGTACCTCGTCGGTAACGAAACTCACGTTGTCGATGTCGCAGTTGAATACGAAGTCAATAGGTTTTCGGCATGTAACCTTCACTGATTCGAGAACGGCATTGCATAGCTTTGAGATGTTGCACATGCCCAAATCCATTATAATCTTTCCACTCTCTATTCTCGACAGGTCGAGTACGTCGTTGATGAGGTTGAGCAACTGGTTGGAGTTTTGGTTTATTATGTCCCTGAACTGTGCCCTTTCCTCATCAGATAGAGTGTTGTTGCGTGTGGCGATCAGTTCGGAGAATCCCACTATGGCATTCAACGGAGTGCGTATCTCATGACTCATGTTAGCAAGGAAAGCCGATTTCATTTTGTTGGCTTCTTCAGCCTTGTCCTTAGCGTCGGCAAGTTCGTGGCTTTGTGCGATGAGAATACCTTTCATGCGGTTGAGCCGCACCAAATAGTAGAGCGCTACAAGAAATCCAACGAGAAGCGTCATGAAGAGTGCGATGGCAATGTAAACTATTTCGGTGTGTTTTTCGTAGAATGACTTTGGCTCGTTGTAGTATCTCGCATTCTCAGGCATGCTGTCTTTTTCAATGCCCAATCCAGTCATTCGCTCATAGTTTATTTGGAACTCGTTGGAAATGAAAGACATTCCTTGCTTCTTTCCAGTCTTTAAGTATTCTGAGCAGATATCTGCCATCTTGTCGCCCACTATTCGGAACTCAGGATAGTAACCGCCGAGAGCCCAACCGTTTGTTCCCGCTCCAGTGAGTGAGAAGACCGGCACTTTTGGGTTAATCTTGTAGAGTTGATCCGAGGAGGCTGTCAATGCCAGGTTATCGTTGCTGTCGAAGCGCAACGACCCTAAGAGAATGGTGACATCCTTTGGTGTGGTGGCAAGTTTCTCAGTGAATGTCTTGAATGTGCCAACACGTCCGTCGGAAAAGAAAATGTAGGTGGATTTGTCGGTCTCCACATATTTTTTCACGAGAGCTTTGAGCGACATTCCTCCCAATGAGTTGTCTGTCACGAAGATAACGCCTTTGTTTTTGGGATAGATGTTCTTAATAAACTCAATGTTTTTTGCCACGTCGAAACGTGATACCACTCCACCGACAATATTGAAATGACGGAAGTCGGAATATAGGTTCTTCGATTCTGGCTCCCAGTGTTTGTAGTCCAATTCATTGTCGTCTGGCAGTGTTACGATGTCAGACGAGCATTGTCCCATCACTATGGGCATATTCTGTACCCTTGGGTCGTTGAGCGAGAGATAAACCGTTACTGCCTCTCGTCCTGTGAGCACAATCATCAGCGGTTTCCTGTCACTTGACAAATATTTGTCGAGAACATCGGTCATTTCCTTTTTCCATTTGCTGACCTCGTTCATACCGTTGTAGTTCATCGACTCAATGACAACCTGTACGTCAGGGTTTGTCTCTTTCAATCGTCCAAGAAATGGCTTGACGTTTTCCGATACGCCTCTTATCTCAAGGTTGTAGGAAGTGATATAGAGAATGTAATTCTCAGAATGAACGTCATCTGATGCCACTGTCGAGAGTGGTATCATAATGGAGACGACCATGAGCATAATAAACCTAAGAATTGCCATTGTGTTACTTTTTGCGTGCAAAGGTACAAAAAAATAAAGATAAACCATTAAAAAAATCCAATAAAAATTAGTTTTTATATCATTTGGTTATAACTTTGCATATTCTTAATAATAAAAAAACTTGTTTTATGGATATTATCATGGTTAGACACACCCGAGTAGGAGTGCCAAAGGGCACATGCTATGGGTGGAGCGATGTGCCTGTGGCAGACACTTTCGAGCAGGAGGCGAGCCATACGAAGGCAAGGCTCGACGCAATATTTTCCGACGGAAAACCCGACAAGGTGTTCTCCTCACCTTTGACGAGGGCAAGGAAACTCGCTGCCTACTGTGGATTTGACACTCCTCAGTTAGACGAGAGGCTGAAGGAGATGAACATGGGCGACTGGGAGATGCAGCAGTACGATGCCATAAAGGACGATGCCTTGCAGATGTGGTACGACGACTATATGCACTTGCGCGCCACCAATGGCGAAGGCTTCCCCGACCTTTATGCCCGCGTAGCCTCTTTTCTCGACGAGTTGAAGGAAAAAGAATACCGCCGTGTGGCGATATTCGCCCACGGCGGTGTGTTGCTTTGTGCCGGAATATATGCCGGACTATTCCCCAAAGAGGGCTGTTTCTCACATCTTGTTGAGTGTGGCGGCGTGCAGCGCCTCCATATTTAGCGGAATCAGGCTGTGGTGGCGTTCGGGGAGAGTTTTGTAGAGAGCTTTCTCCACGCCTTCGTTGCTGATTATGGGGCAGGCTTGCAGCAGCCCGCCCAGCACTATCATATTAAACACCTTGGAGTTCTTCATCTCCGCAGCCTTGTCCATGGCGTCGATACGATACACCGTAATGTCCTTTCGTGTTGGAGGATTGAAAATTCCGTAGCCATCGTAGATGAGTATTCCTCCAGGCTTCACTTTCGGCTCAAACTTGTCGAGCGACGGCTGGTTGAGCACCACTGCCACGTCGTAAGAACTGAGTATTGGCGATGAGATTCTCTCGTCGCTTATTATCACCGTTACGTTAGCGGTGCCGCCTCTCTGTTCTGGTCCGTAGGCAGGCATCCAAGTCACTTCCTTGCCTTCCATGAGTCCTGAGTAGGCCAAAATCTTTCCCATCGAGAGAACTCCCTGACCGCCAAATCCAGATATAATAACTTCTTTTTTCATAGTTGCATTATTTCAACGTATCCTTCAAATCTCCCTTTGGATAATATTTGAACATGTGTTCCTTCATCCATTCGTTTGCCTGAACAGGCGATAGCTTCCAGCCGCTGTTGCAAGTGGACACAATTTCCACGAGCGAGCTTCCCTTGCCAGCCATCGATGCCTCGAACGCCTTGCGCAGTGCTTTCTTTGCGCTGCGTATTGCCGCAACGGTCTCCACACTCTGTCGGGTCACATAGCATGTTCCCTCAAGTTGTGCTGCCAGCTCGGTCATTTTCAGTGGATATCCGTGGAGGTCTGCCTGTCTGCCGTAGGGGCAAGTGCTTGTCTTCTGTCCCATGAGAGTTGTTGGTGCCATCTGTCCGCCTGTCATTCCGTAGATGGCGTTGTTGATGAATATGATGGTGATGTTCTCTCCACGGTTAAGTGCGTGAATGGTTTCTCCGGCACCAATGCAGGCGAGGTCGCCATCGCCCTGATAGGTGAACACGAGGCGGTCGGGCCATACTCGTTTTATGGCTGTGGCAACGGCTGGAGCACGTCCGTGTGCAGCCTCCTGCCAGTCAATGTCAAGATAGCGGTAGGCGAACACAGCGCAGCCCACTGGGCAAACGCCGACAGTTTTTTCCTCCAGTCCCATTTCTTCTATTACCTCTGCCACAAGTTTGTGAACCACTCCGTGGCTACATCCTGGGCAGTAGTGCATGGGAACATCGTTCATCAGCTTAGGCTTCTTATAGACGAGGTTCTCGGGTGATATTATTTCTTCTCTGTTAGCCATAATTCTTACATCAGTTTTGTTTTCAGTGCCTCAACAATCTCGTCGGGCTCGGGCACGATGCCACCCAAACGACCGAAATGCTCCACTTTCACAGTGCCGTTAATGGCGAGTCGCACATCGTCCACCATCTGTCCAGCATTGATTTCCGCAACGAGCACTCCTTTCTTTCCCTCTGCCATAGCTTTTATTTCCTTTGTTGGGAAAGGCCATAGTGTGATGGGGCGGAAGAGTCCCACCTTGATGCCTTCGGTTCGTGCAGTCTCGATGGCTTTCTGTGCGAGTCGTGCAGCCGATCCGAAAGCCACTATTATGTATTCTGCATCGTCGCATTGCTGTGTCTCGTATCTCACCTCGTTCTCTTCTATCTCACGATACTTTGCCTGAAGGTGCAGGTTGTGCTCCTCCATTGCCTCTGGCTTCAGTTCGAGCGAAGTGTGGATGTTTGGCTTGCGGTCGGGAGTGCGTCCCATTGTTGCCCAAGGGCACTCTCGGCGTATCTCCTCCTCAGTGCGGCGTGGCTTGTACGGTGGCATCACCACTTTTTCCATCATCTGACCAATCACTCCGTCGCTCAGTATCATCGACGGGTTGCGGTACTTGAATGCAAGTTCAAAGGCAAGGTCAACGAAGTCTGCCATTTCCTGTACCGAGTTTGGTGCCAGCACAATAACGTGGTAGTCGCCGTTGCCGCCTCCTTTCACTGCCTGTGTGTAGTCGCTTTGCGAAGGTTGTATAGTGCCAAGTCCCGGACCTCCACGTTGCACATTCACTATCATGCCAGGGATTTCCGAACCAGCCATATACGAAATACACTCCTGCATCAGCGCCACTCCAGGGCTCGACGACGATGTGAATGCTCGTTTTCCAGCTCCTGCGGCTCCGTGCACCATGTTTATTGCAGCCACCTCGCTCTCAGCCTGCAGCACCACCATACCTGTGGTTTCCCAAGGTTTGTCGAGAGCCAGTGTCTCAATTATTTCACTTTGTGGTGTGATGGGATATCCGAAAAATCCGTCTGCTCCACATCTGATTGCTGCTCGGGCAATAGCTTCGTTGCCCTTCATTAGCGTTACTTCTTGTTCTGCCATTGCTCTTAATCCTCCATTTTTTTACGATACACCGTGATGCAACCGTCGGGACAGACGATGGCACACGAGGCACAACCGACGCAACTTTCCTGGTTAACCACCTCAACGAATGGATAACCGCTTCTGTTTACTTTTTTAGCCAGTGCTATGACATCTTGCGGGCAAGCCTCCACGCATAGCGCGCAGCCTTTGCAACGGTCCATGTCAACCACAATGGCCCCTCTGATTTTACTCATTTTTTTTACTCCTTATTTTTGTTGTCAAGGATTATATGCGTCCTTATTATAAAAATTCAGTATGTCGTCGAGCATTTCCTTTGCCTCCACGGCAGGGCTTTCGGGGTCAATCTCTGCTGCTTCAATGTAGCAGTTTATTGCCTCTTGCCAATTGCCTTGCCTGCGGAAAGCATTGCCGCGTTCGTATAGTTCCTCACTCGTCATTTCTTTCTTCGTAGAGGTAAAGACTCTTCAAACTTTTCAAACCCTTCAAACCTCCTCAAACTCCTCAAACCTCTCAAACCTTTCAAACCTCCTCAAACCTCTCAAACTCCCTTACTTGTAATACTCCTTTTTTCCTGCGGCGAGAGTATTCTTCATGAGAGAACAGATGGTCATTGGGCCTACGCCGCCTGGCACTGGAGTGATGTAGGAGCAGAGTGGGGAGACCTCGTCGAACTTAACGTCGCCGTTGAGTCTGAATCCGCTCTTGCGGGAAGCGTCGGGCACACGGGTGGTGCCTACGTCGATTATCACAGCACCCTTTTTCACCATGTCGGCTGTGACGAAGTCCGGACGTCCTATTGCGGCAATGATGATGTCAGCCTCACGACATTCCTCCTTGAGGTTTTTGGAGTGGCTGTGGCAAACTGTCACTGTTGCGTCGCCGTATTGTTTCTGCATCATGAGCTGTGCCATTGGCTTGCCAACGATGTTGCTTCTGCCCAACACCACACATTTCTTTCCGCTTGTCTCTATGTTGTAGCGTCTGAGCAGTGTGATTATGCCGAGTGGTGTGGCAGAGATGAAGCATGGCAGACCTATTGCCATGCGTCCCACGTTTATCGGGTGGAAGCCGTCAACATCCTTTCGGTAGTCGATAGCCTCGATAATCTTTTGTTCGTCGATGTGCTTAGGCAGTGGCAGCTGTACGATGAATCCATCCACATCGTCGTCCTCGTTGAGTTTCTTCACACAGTCGAGCAGTTCCTGTTCCGTTATGTTGTCCTCATAGCGAATCAGTGTGGATTTAAATCCGCAGGCCTCACACGCCAGCACCTTGTTCTTGACGTAAGTCTCCGAACCTCCGTCGTGCCCCACGAGCACAGCCGCGAGGTGTGGGCGTTTGCCGCCGTTGGCTACTATCTGCTCCACTTCCTGAGCAATCTCTTCCTTTATCTTGGCCGCTGTGGCCTTTCCGTCTATCAGTTGCATATTTTTCTTTTATTTCATTCTGTGTTTCATTGCAGCCGCCATTTGCATCATCTTGGAACTGTTCATTCCAGTCACCATCTTCATCATCTTGCGCATGTTGTCGAACTGTTTCATCAGGCGGTTAACGTCCTGTATGGTAGTTCCCGAACCCTTTGCAATGCGGTTGCGTCGGCTTTGGTTGATGATTTCCGGATGGGTGCGCTCCTTTGGAGTCATAGAGTTGATGATAGCCTCTATGCCCTTGAAGGCGTTGTCGTCAATGTCTATGTCTTTTATAGCTTTGCCCACTCCTGGAATCATGGCTGCAAGGTCTTTGATGTTTCCCATTTTCTTTATCTGCTGAATCTGGCTCATGAAGTCGTTGAAGTCAAACTTGTTCTTCATGATTTTCTTCTCCAGCTCCCTTGCCTGTTTTTCGTCGAACTGCTGCTGAGCTCTCTCCACGAGGCTTACGATGTCGCCCATGCCGAGAATACGGTCTGCCATACGGTCTGGGTGGAACACATCCACTGCCTCCATTTTTTCGCCTGTTCCCACAAACTTGATAGGTTTTGTCACCACAGTTCGAATAGAGAGAGCAGCACCGCCTCTGGTGTCGCCGTCGAGTTTCGTCAGCACCACTCCGTCGAAGTCCAGCCGGTCGTTAAACTCCTTTGCAGTGTTCACTGCGTCCTGACCTGTCATCGAGTCAACCACGAAGAGCGTTTCGCTTGGGTTCACAGCCTCTTTTAGGGTTGCTATCTCGTTCATCATCTCCTCGTCAATGGCGAGTCGTCCTGCGGTGTCTATTATCACAACGTCGCAAGCCTTTGCCTTTGCCTCGCGTATGGCGTTGTTTGCAATTTCCACCACATTTTTGTTTTCGGGCTCAGAATAAACGGGCACACCTACCGACTCACCCACCACCTTCAGCTGTTCTATGGCAGCCGGACGATAAACGTCGCAAGCCACGAGCAAAGGTTTCTTGTGGTTCTTTGTCTTCAGCATGTTGGCAAGTTTTCCGCTGAATGTTGTCTTACCGGAACCCTGTAGTCCCGACATAAGAATAATGGCAGGTCTTCCCTCCAGGTTTACAGGCACAGCTTGTCCTCCCATGAGTTGAGCAAGCTCATCGTGTACGATTTTCACCATCAGCTGGCTTGGTTTCACTGCTGTGAGCACGTTCATGCCCAATGCCTTTTGCTTCACTGTGTCGGTGAAGTTCTTAGCCACTTTGTAGTTCACGTCGGCATCGAGCAATGCCCTTCTCACGTC
>CALZDK010000046.1 GCA_945637645.1 uncultured Prevotella sp. | reverse complement strand
CCTTTCGTTTTGGCAGAAAGTTGGGAAAAAGTTTGGTGGAATGGGAAATAGTTTGTATATTTGCGGCGTAATTGTTCAACGAAAAGAATATTATGACGACATTAACATTAAATATTAGCGACACATCAATTCTCCCAAGTTTGAAAAAGATTTTGGGTGCAATAAATGGTGTTAGTATTGTATCTACAACAAGAAAGAAGACAGAATTGGAAAAAGCCAGAGAAGATGTAAATACAGGACGTCTATTGTCATATTCCAGTAAAGAAGAATTATTTAAGGATTTGGGAATATAATGGCATACGATATCAAAATCACTAAGAATTTCAAGAAGAATGTGGCTTTGTGCAAACGACGAGGGTATCCAATGCAATTGCTTCATGAAGCTCTTGACATTCTGATTGATACGGGTAGTCTTCCAGAAAAATATCGTCCTCATTTGTTATCAGGAACACATGATGGGGAATGGGAGGCGCATATATGTAGTGACTGGCTTATTACATGGGAGAGACATGACAACCAATTATTACTTATTATGTTATCTACAGGTACTCATTCTGATCTTTTTGGCAAGAATAAGAAATAACTTACTGAACTCGATAGATTTAGCCTTGATACATACATATTGTAAGGTGATTGTTAAGGGTGGGAAAGTTCAGTAACTTAGAGATGTGAATAGTTGACAAGTTGACGAGCTGACGAGTTGACAAGTTTATAGTCCAAACCAAAGACTGCAGCATGAGTAATAACTTGTCAACTGTCAACTCGTCAACTCGTTTACTCCCCATTTTATTGCCAAAGGGATAGGGAAGGGGGATGTTGTTATGCGTCGAAGAAGGTCATTCCGCCGTCGAGTGTCGGTCGGGCAAGACCGGGATATTCTGAGCAGAACTCGTTTTTCAGTCTGGAGATGTAGCGGCGCGCTTCCCACTTTGCCATGGGCAGGTCGTGCATGAGATAGTTGCCACAGGTGGCGGCTGTGGTGCCTGGCACTTCGCCTTCGTATTCGCTTACGAAGGTGAATGCTTCAATCATCAGTTGGCGAATCTCCTCGCAGGAATATGCTCCGTTGACAATGAGATAGTTGCCCGTGAGGCATCCCATTGGTCCCCAATAGATGATGTTTTGCTTCCATCCTTCACGGTTGCGGAGGTAGGTTGCCACAAGATGTTCTATGGTGTGGAGGGCTGCACAGTTCACGGCTGGCTCGTGGTTCGGTGCTGTCATTCTTATGTCGTAGGTGGTGAAAGTGGTGTCGCCAAAGGAATCCTGGCGTGAGATGTATATGCCAGGCTTAAGGTCTGTGTGGTCCACTTGAAAACTTGCTATTACTTCCATTGTTCTTTCCGTTTTTATTTATTAATGAATTGCAAAGTTAATGCAAAAAGTCTTGTTACAAGAATTTTTAATAATGATTAACATTCATAATTGACCCAATCTTTTCTTATGTCATGACCTGAAAAAAAAGTGCGGGAAGGGAGGAGGCTGTATTATGTGGTGACGAAGAGAAGACCACCATCTGTGATCCAAAAAAGAGGAACTCAGATGGTGGTCATATAGGATTTATTCCCACTCGATTGTCGAAGGTGGTTTAGAGGAAATGTCGTAGCAGACGCGGTTGACACCCTTCACCTTGTTTATTATCTCGTTGGAAACTTTTGCCATGAAGTCGTAGGGCAGGTGGGCCCAGTCGGCGGTCATGGCGTCGGTGGAGGTAACGGCACGCAGGGCTACGGGATGCTCATAGGTGCGCTCGTCGCCCATGACTCCCACGCTGCGCACGGTGGAGAGGAGCACAGTGCCCGCTTGCCAAATCTGGTCGTAGAGCGAAACTTCTATCTCACCGTCGGTCATTGCCGCTGGCACTCCTGCCGCCAGCACCTTGCGTGCTTCCTCGCCCGAAAGACGCACCTTGTAGTCGCGGAGTCCGCGGATGTAGATGTCGTCGGCATCCTGCAGGATGCGCACTTTCTCAGGCGTGATGTCGCCGAGGATGCGCACAGCGAGACCCGGTCCGGGGAAAGGATGGCGTGTGATGAGATGTTCGGGCATGCCGAGCTGGCGTCCGACGCGTCGCACCTCGTCCTTGAACAGCCACTTCAGAGGTTCGCAAAGCTGGAGGTGCATCTCCTTTGGCAGTCCGCCAACATTGTGGTGGCTCTTTATCACCTTTCCCGTGATGTTGAGGCTCTCGATGCGGTCGGGGTAGATGGTGCCTTGGGCAAGCCATTTGGCTCCGGTGATTTTCTTTGCCTCGGCATTGAACACCTCCACGAAGTCGCGGCCGATGATTTTGCGTTTCTGTTCGGGGTCGGTGACTCCGGCAAGGTCGGCAAAGAACTTCTCGCTGGCATCGACACCGATGACATTGAGTCCGAGGCACTCGTAGTCGTGCATCACGTCGCGGAATTCGTTCTTGCGCAACATTCCGTGATCGACGAAGATGCAGGTGAGGTTCTTGCCTATGGCACGGTTGAGGAGCACTGCGCAAACGGAGGAGTCGACGCCTCCTGAGAGTCCGAGGATGACGCGGTCGTCTCCCACCTGCTGCTTCAGTTCCTCCACTGTGGTATCGACAAATGATGCCGCACTCCAGCTCTGCTGTGAGCCGCAGATGCCGACAACGAAATTCTTCAGTAGCTGAGTGCCCTGTACGGTGTGGAACACCTCAGGATGGAACTGAACTGCCCAAACGGGTTCTTTGGTGGATGCGTAGGCGGCATACTTCACGTCTTCCGTTGAGGCGATGCACTCGAAACCTTCGGGAATGGCGGTGATGGTGTCGCCGTGGCTCATCCACACCTGTGAGTTCTGGTCGAAGCCATTGAAGAGCGGATTCTCCGTGTTTACGGTCTTGAGGTGTGCACGGCCATACTCGCGCGAGTCTGCCTTCTCCACCTTTCCTCCGAGGGTGTTGGAGATGAACTGTGCGCCGTAGCAGATGCCAAGCACTGGCAGGCGTCCTACAAACTGTGTGAGATCGACCTTGAATGCTTCTGGGTCGTGAACCGAATAGGGCGAGCCGCTGAGGATTACTCCGATTACGGACGGGTCGTCTTTCGGGAACTTGTTGTAGGGAAGAATCTCGCAGAAGGTGTCGAGCTCACGCACGCGACGGCCAATGAGCTGGGTCGTCTGCGAGCCGAAGTCGAGAATGATAATCTTCTGTTGCATGTTTCTTTCTTTTAATTATTATTTGTTATTAATGAATTTTTCTGCTTTGTCGAGGCTGTCGAGCTTTCCCACGTCGAGCAGTCTCAGGTCGTCTTTCACTATGCCCCTGACACTCTCCGTCTCGCATGCCTTGAGGTAGAAGTCGATGATGCTGAACTTCTCTTGCCAACTTTCCATCAGTGGAAAGAGGCGAGGTGAGAAGACGTGGATGCCGGAGAAGGCGTATTGTTGGGTGGTGTGTGGTGAGGGAGGAGAGGGGAGAGATGTGACTGGGCCTTTTGTCTCTCCAGTCTTGATGTTAATCCATCCCGTGAGTTGCATCTGG
Source organism: uncultured Prevotella sp. (assembly GCA_945637645.1). Taxonomy (GTDB): domain Bacteria; phylum Bacteroidota; class Bacteroidia; order Bacteroidales; family Bacteroidaceae; genus Prevotella. The sequence goes on along the minus strand of CALZDK010000046.1, from coordinate 8,319 downwards.
CTGCTGAACATGAGGTAGCGCGAGGTGTCGCGTTGGCTCACGAGAAGCGTTGCGGCGTTGTCGGTAGCCTGTTGGTAGAGGGTGGCAAGGTCCACGTTGCTAAGTATATCCACATTGTGTATGAGTATGGGCGAGTCGGGGGCGAACAGTGGTGAGGCTTTCTTTATGCCTCCGCCTGTGTCCAACAGTTTTTCTGTCTCGTCGGATATGTGGATGTCGAGTCCGAAATTGGCGTTTGCCGCGAGATAGTCGATAATCTGTTGTGCAAAGTGATGCACGTTTATGACTATTCGCTCGAAACCTGCCGCCTTGAGTTTGGTCAACACATGCCATAGCAGTGGCTGTCCGCCAATGCTCACAAGTGCCTTTGGCATGGTGTCGGTGAGTGGCCTTAATCTTGTGCCGAGACCTGCGGCGAATATCATAGCTTGTCTCATGTCAAAATATTCAATTTTGATATTAAAACATTAATATATTGAAGTCCGTTGCCCACTCTGGCTTTTTTTAATCCTTTAATTCTTTAATTTTAATTTTGAGCCTCAAGTTCAAAATGGATACCTTGTTCACGATGGGTGATTTCGACCTTGACACCGAATTTCTCGTGTATGTGCTCTCCGAGGTGCTGTGCGCTATAGACGCTGCGGTGCTGTCCGCCTGTGCAGCCGAAACAGAACATGAGCGAGGTGAACCCTCGTTGAATGTAGCGGCGGACGTGTGCGTCGGCAAGCCGATAGACACTGTCGAGGAAGGTGAGTATCTCGCCGTCGTCCTCAAGGAATCGGATCACCGGCTCGTCGAGTCCCGTAAGTTTCTTGTATGGCTCGTAGCGTCCGGGGTTGTGGGTGCTGCGGCAGTCGAAAACGTAGCCACCACCGTTTCCCGACGTGTCCTCCGGTATGCCCTTGCGGTAAGAGAAGCTGAAGATGCGGACCACGAGTGGACCGTTGCCGTCGTATTTGGAAAAGGTTGCAGGTCCGTCTTGCGGGTGAGCCTGGTAGATGTTTTTCTCTGTCACCTTGTATCCGTCGGCTCGGTTTGCAGCGGCTTGCTCTATGCGTGCGAACTGTGGCAGCTCGGTGAGTCGGCGGAGCGTATCCATAAGGTAAGGGTAGGGGAAACAGTTGAGTTTCAGTAGTTCCCGCAGGTTTTGTATGGCTGGGGGAATGGAGTCGAGGAAATGTTTTTTCTGCTCGTAGTAGCCACGGAAACCGTAGGCTCCCAATACCTGCAGCGTGCGGAAGAGCACGAAGAGGCTCAGCCGTTCCACAAAATGTCGTGTGGAAGGCACCTCGGTGTAGTTTTTCAGTGAGTTGTAGTACTCATACACCAGTTCTCTGCGGAGCTTGTTTGGATATTTTGCCGACGCTTGCCATAGGAAGGAAGCGAGGTCGTAGTAGAATGGTCCCTTGCGTCCGCCCTGGAAGTCGATGAACAGCGGATTGCCCTGTGGGTCGAGCATCACGTTGCGAGCCTGGAAGTCGCGGTACATGAAGCTCTCGCATTTCTCCGCCGTGAGGTCTTTCGCCAAGAGGTGGAAGTTTGCCTCAAGTTTCAGTTCGTGGAAGTCGAGGTCGGTGGGTTTGAGGAAGCAATATTTGAAATAGTTGAGGTCGAAGAGCACACTGTTGGTGTCGAACTCCGGCTGGGGATAGCAGTTGGAAAAGTCGAGTCCACGTGCTCCCCTTATCTGTATGTCGGGCAGCTCGCGTATGGTTCTCACCAGGAGTTCCTTCTCGCTTAGGGTATAGCGCCCGCCAGCGTCGCGTCCGCCAGAGATGGCGTCGAAGAGCGATGTGGTGCCGAGGTCTGTCTGCAGATAACACATCTCGTCGTCGGATACCGCGAGTAGCTTTGGCACCGGCAGTTTTCTCGACGTGAAATGGTTGCAGAGATAGATGAAGGCGTGGTTTTCGTCGCGGCTTGTCCCCACTACGCCCACCACGGTTGACCCGTCCTTTGCCGTGATGCGGTAGTATTCGCGGTTGCTTCCTGCCCCTGCCATTTTGGCAATGCTGGCAAGTTCTTTTCCCGCCCATTGCTGATAAAGCTTCAAGAGTCGTTCCATTATTGCAATAATTTGGGTACAAAGTTAATGTAAAAAAGAGACAATCCAAAATAAAAAGGGCATAAAAACATCGTTCCCCTCATTTTTTGTCAGTCTTTTCACGTTTCCCCGCGTCGGACAAGGGCAAGAAGGCGATTAAAGGTGGGGATAAAAGAAAAATCGGCTACCTCCCGGCAGCCGATTCCCAAAAAACAAACTACTTAAAAACTAATCTACTAAAACAAATCAAAAAAATATCTTTTACTTCACTTATTTCAGTGGCGTTTTTATCGTTTATCGGCTCTTTCTGAGCCTAAATCCTATGAAAACCGCTGCAAAGTTAGTAAAAATACAAGTAACTTGCAACCAATTTCCACGGAAAATTTGCCTCTTTTGCAAAAATTATGATAAATTTGCAAAGATAGTATCAGATTTGCAATCTGTGGATTACATCATGCCGCCCATTCCAGGTGCGCCACCCATTGGCATTGCTGCCTTGTCCTCTGGTTTGTCAACGATGAGGCACTCGGTGGTGAGGAACATGCCTGCTATGGAGGCGGCGTTCTCCAAAGCCACGCGTGCTACCTTGGCAGGGTCGATCACTCCAGCCTTGCGCAGGTCCTCGTAGCTGTCGGTGCGGGCGTTGTAGCCGAAGTCGCCTTCGCCCTCTCTTACCTTCTGTACCACTACTGCACCCTCGCCTCCGGCGTTGGCTACAATCTGGCGCAGAGGCTCCTCGATGGCACGCTCCACGATGTTGATACCGGTCTGCTCATCGGCGTTGTCGCTCTTGAGGTCCTTCAGAGCGTCGAGGGCACGGATGTAGGTGGTGCCTCCACCGGCAACCACACCTTCCTCTACAGCGGCACGAGTGGCGCAGAGAGCATCGTCAACACGGTCTTTCTTCTCCTTCATCTCAACCTCGCTGTTGGCACCGACATAGAGCACTGCCACGCCACCGGCGAGTTTTGCCAGACGCTCCTGGAGCTTCTCCTTGTCATAGGAGCTTGTGGTGTTGGCGATCTCGTTCTTAATCATTGCCACGCGGTCGGCAATGAGCTGCTTGTCGCCGGCACCGTTAACGATGGTGGTGTTGTCTTTGCTTACGGTCACCTTGTCGCAGGTGCCGAGCATGTCGAGAGTGGCCTGTTCCAACTTCAGGCCCTTCTCCTCGCTAATTACGAGTCCGCCAGTGAGGGTTGCGATGTCCTCGAGCATTGCCTTGCGGCGGTCGCCGAAGCCAGGAGCCTTAACGGCGCAAATCTTCAGACCTCCGCGCAGACGGTTCACAACGAGAGTGGTGAGAGCCTCTGAGTCAACGTCTTCTGCAATGACGAGCATTGGACGGCCGCTCTCTGCGGCTGGCTGCAGAATAGGCAGGAAATCCTTTATGTTGCTTATCTTCTTGTCGTAGATGAGAATGTATGGGTTGTCCATAACGCACTCCATCTTGTCGGCGTCGGTAACGAAATAGCCGCTGAGGTAGCCACGGTCGAACTGCATTCCCTCAACAACATTTGTATAGGTGTCGCGGCTCTTGCTTTCCTCGATGGTGATAACTCCGTCCTTGCTCACTTTGCGCATGGCATCGGCGATGAGTTTACCAATCTCAGGGTCGTTGTTGGCAGACACTGTGGCAACCTGCTCAATCTTGTCGTAGTTGTCGTCAACCTTCTCTGCGCTCTTCTTGATGTGCTCAACAACGGCAGCCACCGCCTTGTCGATACCACGCTTGAGATCCATTGGGTTGGCGCCTGCGGTAACGTTCTTCAGACCCACGTTAACGATGCTCTGTGTGAGTATGGTGGCTGTGGTTGTTCCGTCGCCGGCGTCGTCGCCAGTCTTACTTGCCACACTCTTAACAAGCTGTGCGCCAGTATTCTCGAAGCGGTCTTCAAGTTCTATTTCCTTAGCTACCGTAACACCGTCCTTGGTGATTTGCGGTGCGCCAAACTTCTTCTCGATAATCACGTTGCGGCCCTTAGGACCGAGTGTTACTTTCACTGCGTTGGCGAGCTGGTCAACACCTTTCTTCAGCATCTCGCGCGCATCCACGTCGAATTTTATGTCTTTAGCCATAATGTTCTATAAACCTTTAATCTTTTAATTCTTTATTGTTTTAATCTTACTGTGCGATTACCGCCAATACGTCGCTCTGACGCATCATCAGGTATTTTGTTCCCTCATATTCCAACTCAGTGCCAGAGTATTTTCCGTAAAGCACCTCGTCGCCCTCCTTGAGTACCATTTCTTCGTCCTTGGTTCCGTTGCCTGTTGCAACTACCTTGCCGTGTAATGGTTTCTCCTTAGCTGTGTCCGGAATGATGATTCCGCCTACTTTCTCTTCTGCTGGTGCAGGGAGTACGAGCACCCTGTCAGCCAATGGTTTGATGTTCATAATGTTTTTATATTATTAAGTTATACAATTCTTTCTCAGGCTTGAGGCACTTTGCGTTGCCAGCCTTCACTCTCGGTAACTGCTAAAATCATGCCAAAAGAGACAATATGACAAATTGTCAGTCCATATTTTCACTTTTTTTCCATATTTCTCTCACTTTTATCCGTTTTTTCATTGCTAAAAGGAAAAAAAACGCTATCTTTGCCACACATTATAAAAGAAAAGGAAAAAAACAATGAAAGAATTTCTTAAGTACACCCTTGCGACGGTCATCGGAATGGTGATTTTCGCTATTGTCATCGGAATCATCGGCGTAATCTCGCTGATGGGAATGGTGGCATCACAAGATGCATCCACAGTGGTAAAGGAAAAGTCGGTCTTTGTGCTGCCGCTTTCAGGTACGATGGACGAGAGGGCTGAAGACAACCCTATCGGATACATGATGGGAGAAGCTGGACTGAACATTGGACTTGACGAGGCTCTTGCCGCAATAAGGAAGGCCAAGGGCGAGGACGAAATCAAGGGAATATACATTGAGGCAGGAGCGTTTATGCCAGACTCCTACGCCTCTTGCCAGGCTTTGCGCAAGGCTCTCGTGGATTTCAAGAAGAGCGGAAAATGGATTGTGGCTTACGCCGACCAGTACACACAGGCGGCTTACTATATCTGCTCCGTTGCCGACGAGGTGTTGCTCAATCCCAACGGAATGCTCGACTGGCACGGACTCGCCGCACAGCCTATGTATTACCGCGACTTGCTCGCAAAGATAGGAGTGAAAATGCAGGTGGTAAAGGTTGGTACATACAAGAGTGCTGTAGAGCCTTTTACAGAGGACCACATGAGTGACGCCAACCGTGAGCAGACCACAATGTACATCAGTGGAATATGGAACACGATAGTGGGCGACGTGGCTGCAAGCCGAAAACTTTCTGTGGCTAAGCTTAATGAATATGCCGACAACCTTATTACTTTTGCCGACGCCAAGGACTATGTGGCTATGAAGCTCGTTGACAAGCTACTCTACACCGATGAGGTGAAGGCTTCGATAAAGAAACGACTCGGAATAGCCAACGACGAGGAGATAAACCAGCTCTCCATTGCCGACATGAACAATATTCCAAAGAAAAACAAGTCTGACAACGAGATAGCTGTGTATTATGCCTACGGCGACGTGGTGAACACAAGCGACGGACAGACGGGAGCCTGCATAAGCGGCGTTGACGTGTCGAAGGACCTTGAGAACCTTATGAACGACGATGAGGTTAAGGCTGTGGTGCTGCGAGTTAACTCGGGCGGCGGAAGCGCATACGCTTCGGAGCAGATATGGAACGCTGTGACAAAGCTAAAGGCAAAGAAACCGGTAGTGGTGTCGATGGGAGGAATGGCTGCTTCGGGAGGCTACTACCTCAGCTGCGCAGCAAACTATATAGTGGCAGAGCCGACAACACTGACAGGAAGCATAGGCATCTTTGGCATGATTCCAGACGTAAGCGATCTCTTGACACAGAAACTTGGGCTGAAGTTCGACGTGGTGAAGACAAATAACATGAGTGACTTCGGCACCACTTCGCGCCCAATGACAGTAGAGGAGATAGCTATAATGCAGAACTACGTCAACAACGGCTACAACCTGTTCATGAAGCGTGTGGCTGACGGTAGGGGAATGAAGGTTGCCGACGTGGACAAGATAGGACAGGGACGTGTGTGGCTCGGCAAGGATGCTCTGAAGATCAGACTCGTCGATGCACTTGGAGGGGTTGACGACGCCATTGCAAAGGCTGCAGAGCTGGCAAAGGTGACCGGCGACTACAAGACGGCAAGCTATCCTGACGCTCCAGACTTCCTCGACCAGATTCTAAACAGTGTGCAGGGCGGCAACGGCAACTATCTCGACGAACAACTCAAATCCACCCTTGGCGACTACTATGAGCCGATGATGATGGTGAAGAACATCAACAGTCAGCCGACATTGCAGGCAAGAATGCCTTACCACCTTATTATAAAATAGTAGGGAAACGGAAATGGAAGGCGATTTCATAAAGATAAACGAATGGCTATTGCCCCTAAGCTGGATTTACGGCTTAGGGGTGAGAATTCGTAACTCCCTGTTTGAGATAGGACTGCTGAAATCGCACAGCTTCGACGTGCCTGTCATCTCCGTGGGAAATATTACCGTGGGAGGAACGGGCAAAACCCCACATGTGGAATACCTCATCAGACTGCTCAAACACAAGGCGAAGGTGGCGGTGCTAAGCAGGGGATACAAACGGCGGACAAAAGGATTTATCATTGCCGACAGGGAATCATCCACACGAACCATTGGTGACGAACCGATGCAGATGGCAAGGAAGTTTCCCGAAGTCACCGTTGCCGTGGACAGAAAACGTGTCAACGGAATAAGGAAACTCACCGACGGGTCAACCGTGAAGGACATTGACGTGGTGCTGCTCGACGATGCGTTTCAGCATAGATACGTCAAACCGGGGATAAACATACTACTCGTAGATTACCACCGACTCATAATCTACGACAAACTGCTGCCTGCAGGAAGGCTGCGCGAGCCACTCAGCGGAAAAAACAGGGCTGACATAGTGATAATAACAAAATGTCCAAAAAACCTGAAACCTATGGAGTTTAGGGTCATTACTAAGGCAATGGCACTATATCCGTATCAGCACCTGTATTTCACAACACTGGTGTATGACAAACTCCAGCCAGTGTTCTGCGGAGAGGAACGGACGCTTGAGAGTGTAGGAGGCAATACCAACGTGCTGCTTCTAACAGGCATCGCGTCGCCAAAACAGATGGAAGTGGACATGGAACCCTTTGCGAAGACAATCACAAAACTTGCCTTCTCAGACCATCACAGGTTCACTCGGCGCGACATAGACCTTATAAACACCACCTTTGCCTCGCTGCCACAGCCGAAAATCATCGTTACAACGGAGAAAGACGCTACAAGGCTGGTGGAGACAAACGGGCTGGACGAGGAAGTGAGACACTCCATATACTCTCTTCCAGTAAGAATACAATTTATGGAGAACCAAGAAAAATTTAACGAAAACATAATAGGATATGTACGAAAGAATTCAAGAAACAGCATCCTGGCTAAGACAAAGGATGACCACAAGTCCCACAACCGCCATCATTCTGGGGACAGGCCTCGGACAATTAGCTTCAGAAATAACTGAAGCATACGAGTTCCCATACACGGATATACCGAACTTCCCAGTGTCAACCGTTGAGGGACATTCAGGGAAACTAATCTTCGGAAAACTCGGAGGAAAGGACATTATGGCAATGGAAGGACGCTTCCACTACTATGAGGGATACTCGATGAAGGAGGTGACATTCCCAATAAGAGTGATGTACGAACTGGGCATCGACACTCTCTTCGTGAGCAATGCCTCGGGAGGAATGAATCCGGAATTCCGCATTGGTGACCTCATGATTATCACCGACCATATAAACTTCTTCCCGGAACACCCGCTGCGCGGAAAGAATTTCCCCACGGGGCCTCGATTCCTCGACATGCACGAAACCTACGACCACGCCCTGATAGCACAGGCAGACCGTATAGCTGCTGAGAAAGGCATACGTGTGGTACACGGCGTGTATATGGGAGTGCAGGGACCAACGTATGAGACCCCCGCAGAATATAAAATGTATCACCGCATGGGAGCCGATGCCGTAGGTATGAGTACAGTGCCAGAGGTAATCGTAGCACATCACTGCGGCATAAGGACCTTCGGCATCAGTATAATCACCGACCTTGGACTTGAAGACCAACCAGTGGAGGTGAGCCACGAGGAAGTGCAGGTTGCTGCCAACAAGGCGCAGCCGCTGATGACGGAAATAATGAGAGAAATGATAAGAA